>NZ_RZQT01000020.1:59602-68816 GCF_003998485.1 Mesorhizobium sp. M7A.F.Ca.CA.001.04.2.1 | reverse complement strand
CAACCCGACCTTACCGGCGAACTGTCGATGACCACCGCAAAGCCGCTCGCTCGCTACAGCGCTATCGAAGGCGCGCTCGCGAGCGGCTTCGCTACCGCCGAGCTACACCACCTGTGGGGACGCGACCAGAGCCGTCCATGGAGAAGGTTAGCACAGTCGGTTTGGATATCGCCAAGCACGTCTTTCAGATTCAGGTGTAGACGCGTTGGGCGTGGCGTCCTCCGCCGAAAGCTGCGTCGTGACGATGCCGCTGATTTCTTCAAGGTGTTGCCGCCGTGCCTGATCGGAATCGAGGCGTGCGCGACCGCACACCACTGGGCTCGGGTCCTTATGGCGCTGGGTCACGAGGTTCGGCTCATTCCCGCGTCGTACGTCAAGCCCTATGTGAAGAGGCAGAAGAATGACGCGACGGATGCCGAGGCGATCTGCGAAGCGGTTATGCGACCGACGATGCGCTTCGTTCCGGTGAAGAGCCAGGAGCAGCAGAGTGTGCTGATGCTGCATCGGGTCCGTGAGCTTCTGATCCGTCAGCGGACCATGCTGGTGAATGCCCTCGGTGGCCACCTGGCGGAGTTCGGAATCGTAACTCGCCAAGGCATTGCCGGTGTCGGCACGCTGATCGCACTCGTCACGAGTGAAGATTCTGATCTGCTTCCACCGCTTGCACAGGCCGCACTTCGTCCCATAGTCGGCCAGTTGCGGGAGGTGCACGAGAAGGTCAGCGAGATGGACCGCCAGATTCATACTTGGCATCGCTCAATGAACTGAGCCGTCGGCTCGAGACAATTCCTGGAATAGGTCCAATCACTGCAAGCGCGGTCGCTGCGACCGTAGCGGACGCGACGCTCTTCAAATCCGGCCGGCAGTTGGCGGCCTGGATAGGCTTGGTGCCGCGGCAAAACTCATCGGGTGGTAAAGACCGCCTCGGCAGGATCAGCAAGCAGGGCGATCCATATCTCCGTCGTCTACTCGTGGTCGGTGCCCATGCCGTGCTCTGATTCAGCGTCATTCCGGTCCGTCTTCACCGTCATCGCGCCCAGAGCCGCTTTGACATGTCGACTCTCGAAACACACGACAGGGAAGCCCTCGTCGACCAGGTGTCCGCCGATCCACTCCGATGTCGCACCGGCTTCCAAGCCAACGCGAACTAGATCGTCCCGCCATCGCTGAAGTGCAGCCGTCACAGCATCCGGGTCACCGAGCACCTTTCCCTGCCACAGCATCTCGCCGGTCTCGGCGATAACGCAAATAGCTACAGCGTCGAGTGAAATATCCAGTCCTGCATAAACGCTCATGCCGATCTCCTCTTGCCAGGTCGGCTCTGAGCATCAGACAAACGTCATGATCCGAAAAGGGGCCAGGCGTTCAGCGGGCTGAACCGAATACCCCATCTCTTCCGTAAACCGCTTTCTCTTCATCAGTCCGTCCTTCAATCGAGGCCGGACTCTAATCTCAGATGGAGGAAATTACCCGTGGCAGGTCACCGCACCTGGAAGGATCTGAAACTCGCGCTAAAGGAGGAAAACGACTGGTTGAAGAGCCTCATTGCAGAACGTCTGCACAAGGAGAACGTGAACTTAAGAAAAAGCTTTGGTTGGACTAATGCAGTAGAAGCGTGCCTGGGGCGTGTCAAAATCGGTCACGCGGCAGCCCGCAACTCGCCGGGCGGGGGAACGCTACGGCATTAATCTCAGGGCCGCTTAGATTGTAGAGGGGGGCCGGAGAAGGATGGCTTCCTTTTTCGGACATTTTTTCAAAAACGGCCGGACTATCGCACGCGCACAATGGCTGGCGATCCAAAAATCCGTGTCTTAATCGAGCATGTCTTAGCCAATCGGCAACCCCAAATGCCCCTGTTCGTGCGGGCCATCGGCGTCGCGCCATCCACGAAAGTTGGCATGGCCATTCCCGGCATATCAGGCACGCTGGGCCCTTAAACATCGCTCCCCGCTAATTCATGGAGACACTCCGTGCCCCACACCTGGCAAGCAAAACGTTGCAACAAATCCTTCAACTAAATTTGCAGAACCTTTGCGACTGCAAATCGCTGACGATGCTACCTTCACCGCAATTCGGAGTTCAGGCGCAGATCGAAAGCCGACGCCTGTTTGCCGCAGTACTCAACGGAGGTCAACGTCAATGGTAAGAAGAGCGCTCATCCTGGTTGAAGGTGGTCCATGGGGTTGTGGTCTGCTATACGTCCAAGCGGCCCAGCGTCTTGGCCTTCGTCCAATTATCCTGTCGGCCGATCCAGCGTCCAGTCAGTACGACAATTTTGCGGCAGAAAAGACTGAGACAATTCGTGTCGATACAGATGATCTCGATGCGCTCATCCGGGAATGTTCCCGATTACGTGCAATCCATGAGATTGCTGGCATTACCAGCCAGGAAGAGGAGGTTTATGCGACAGTAGGCAAGCTTTGCCAGTATTTCGAACTGCCGGGACCGAACCCTGCATCCATTGAACGATGCTGCGATAAATTCACTCAACGTGAACTCCTCGCGGAGGCCGGCGTTCCAGTACCTGTTTTTCGCGTAGCAGCGAGTGCGACAGAGGCAGAGAGAGCTGCCGCGGAGATCGGGCTGCCGGTGATACTCAAGCCAACCGTGGGCGGCGGCAGTAGCGGTGTCCGTTTGTGCCGCAATGTCGATGAATTGACCGAACATGCAAAGTATCTGTTGGACGGGAAGCACATACGGCTGCCTTCGCCAGCGCAACGCAAATGGCAGTCCTCGCCCAGGGTACTGGTCGAAGAATTCGCGGAAGGCACCTATTATGCCGCTGAGATAATGGGAAATGAGCTTATTGGGATTGGCACCGGCGACTTCGGCCGCCCACCCCATTTCGTCTATCGCGGGTTCACCTTTCCGGCCGTACTGACTGATGACGAGCGTAAGCGTATCGCCGACGTTTCGTTGAGTTGTTTGCAAGCTCTCGGCCTTGGCTGGGGGCCAACGAATGTTGAACTCCGGTGGACGAAGCGTGGGCCAGTTGTCATCGAAGTCAATTGGCGTCTTGCTGGTACGCCCACTCCTCAACTGGTTAACGCGGCTTGGGGTGTCGATCTCGTCACCGAGCACATCAAACTTGCCATCGGCGACGAATGCGATTCGCGCAGAAGGCATTCGCACACTGCGGCCGCGAGGTTCCTGGTTGCTAATCGCGATGGCACCCTCGATTGGATCGACGGCAACAGTCAAGCGGCTGCTGTATCAGGGGTAGCCGAGGTCAAATTCTATGCTGCACTCAAGACGCCGATCGTCAGGAAAGGTGACTGGCGAGACTGCATCGGACATGTCATCGCCGCTTCACCCGACCTTGCCCAGACCGAGGAGATCCTTCAGCGTGCCATCGACTTGATCAATTGGTCGATCACGCCATTTCCGACCCTTGGCGACTAGGATCTGCGGCTGTTACATCCAACCGGCGCGTGAGGCGCAAGGTAAGAGCTGACCGTCGCCTAACATTGGTGCAAGTGAGAGCGCGAGAGAGACCTTCGGCGCGCAAGACGTCTGAATCCGAGAGGCCAAATTGAGGCATGTGGCATGGGTCCCCAAAGATTCATCCTAGCACCAACGACGGGAGTTTTTATGAAACGCGCCCGGCGAACAGCTCGGTGATATTTTGGTTCGTCTTGCGCTCCTCGCTCGAGAACTCAGTACTTTCTGCCTGTAGGGAATTTCTTCCTAGCTGCTGCGAGGGGGGACTCGTCGCGAACACCGCTCGGTCCCCGGAAGCTCCCAAACACGTTCAGTTGGACCAAAACAGGAGACCAGCCATGATCTCACTGAATATCAACGGGCGAGAGCACGAGGTTGACGTTGACCCCGAAACCCCGATCCTTTGGGTCCTGCGTGACTCGCTCGGAATGAGCGGCACCAAGTTCGGCTGCGGCGCAGCGCTCTGCGGCGCTTGTACGGTGCATCTGGATGGCGAGGCCATCCGTTCGTGCAGCACGCCGATTTCCGCCGTTGAAAGCGGCAAAATCACCACGATTGAAAAGGCAACCGATGGCACTGACCGTGTCGGCGCGGCTGTCCACGCTGCATGGATCAGGCACGACGTGGCGCAATGCGGCTACTGTCAGAGCGGCCAGATCATGAGCGCGACGGCCTTGCTCGCCTCGCTGTCACCTGGCGCGCAGCCGACCCCCGAAGAGATCGACTCCGCCATGGCCGGAAACATCTGCCGTTGTGGAACCTATGCTCGTATTCGCGCCGCTGTAGCCGACGCCGCAAGCACTCTCGTCTGAAGGAGACACATATGTTCCCCAACATGGATCACAGAGAACTGCCGCGTGCGCTGCAGCACATGCTGGAGCGGGGTCGATCCACCGCTGCTCAAGCGCTGCCGCGCCGCAGCTTTCTAAAGTTGACTGGAGCCCTCGGGCTGACAATCGGCGTTTTTCCGCACCTCGCCGCGGCGCAGTCCACCGATGCGGCTGAGACGGCCAGCAGCCTCAAACTTACGGAACAGCCGGCTGCCTTTGTGCAGATCGCGCCCAATGGCGAGGTCACCATAACAGTCAATCGGCTGGAGTTTGGCCAAGGCGTACACACCGCATTGCCCATGATCCTGGCCGAAGAGCTCGATGCCGACTGGACCCTGGTGCGCAGCCGGCTTGGCACCAACGACCCGGCCTATGCTGATCCTCTCTTTGGCATTCACCTCACGGGAGGGTCCAACACAATCAAGGACAGCTTTACGCAGTATCGCGAGCTCGGCGCCCGGGCGCGGGCCATGCTGCTTGGCGCTGCGGCAGCGCGTTGGAACGTGGATGTGTCCACATTGCGTACTGAGGTCGGCGTGGTTCTAGGCCCCGAGGGCGGTAAGCTGGGTTATGGCGAACTGGCCGATGCGGCCATGGAACAGCCCGTGCCGGGGCAGGTGACACTGAAGGATCCGAAGAAGTTCCGCATCATCGGCCACCCCACCGGGCGGCTTGACGCGCGCGCCAAAAGCAGCGGACAACAGGATTTCGGGATCGATTTCCGGCTGCCGGGGCAGCTGACCGCCGTGGTCGCCCGTCCACCGGTCTTCGGCGCCCGCATCGCCTCTTTCGATGACAGCACCGCGCGCACGGTCAAGGGTGTGAAGGCAGTCCTGCGCGTGCCGCTGGATCGCGGAGCAGAGGGTGTGGCGGTAGTGGCCGACGGGTATTGGCAGGCGTCTCAGGGCCGCGATGCCCTTAAGGTGGAGTGGGACACATCGGCTGTCGAAAAGGTCGACAGCGAACAGCAACTCGCGCAGTACCGTGAGATGGCCATTCGCCCCGGCCCGCGCCAGTTCGATTCCGACATGGCGCCATTGGAAACGGCGCCCATGAATCTAGAAGCTGAGTTCGTGTTCCCGTATCTCGCCCACGCGGCGATGGAACCGCTGAACTGCACGGTTCGGCTTTCCGACGATCGCGCCGAGATCTGGATGGGGAGCCAAAGTGCCGGGCTCGATGCCGGCGCTGCCGCAACCGCGCTCGGCCTCAAGCCGGAACAGGTCGTGGTTAACGTGCAGATGTCGGGCGGCGGCTTCGGCCGGCGCTTTTCCAGCACCTACGACACCGTGATCGAGGCCTGCGAAATAGCCAAGGCCGCCAAGGCAGCGGGACTGAACGCGCCGGTGCGCACGCTCTGGAGCCGCGAGGATGATATGAGGGGCGGCTACTACCGTCCTATGCATCTGCACCGCGCCCGGATCGGCTTTGACAAAGAAGGCAATGTGCTGGCCTGGGATCACAGCATCGTCGGCCAGTCTATACTTACGGGAACCGTGTTCGAGCAGTTTATGGTGAAGAACGGCATCGATGCCTCCATGACCGAGGGCATGCGGGCCCCCTATCCGCTTCCAATGCGCCTGACAGTGCATCATCCTGATGTAAACGTGCCCGTTCTGTGGTGGCGTAGCGTTGGCTCCACCCATACCGCTTTCGTGATGGAGACCTTGCTCGACGAGATAGCGCGTGCAACCGACCAAGACCCTGTGGCCTACCGCATGCGGCTCTTCGGTGATCAGCACACCCGCCACCGTGACGCATTGCAACTGGCCGTGGACAAGAGCGGGTACGGCAAGACGCAACTGCCCAAGGAGCGAGCTTGGGGGGTGGCCGTGCACGAGTCCTTCAGTTCGGTGGTGGCCTACGTAGTCGAAGCCTCTGTTGCCGACGGACAGCCGAAGCTGCATCGGGTCACGGCCGGCGTTCACTGCAATCTGGCCGTCAATCCTCGGACTGTGGAAACGCAAATACAGGGCGCGGCGATCATGGGCTTATCGATGTGTCTCGCAGGCTCAGCAATAACGCTTAAAGACGGCGTAGTCGAGCAGAGCAACTTCAGTGACTATACGGTTGCGCGAATCACGGACGTGCCAGAATTCGACATCCACATCGTGCCTAGCGCCGAACCGCCCACGGGCATGGGTGAACCCGGCTTGCCGCCGTTGGCGCCGGCATTTGCCAATGCCATCGCACGGCTCGCCGGAAAACCGCTGTGTCAATTGCCCTTTTAATCTCATTGTAATCAGCGCTTCGTCTTTTTGCTGCCAAAATGTGAGTATGCCGCGGTCTCTTCGGCCGTCGTGACCGGATGTAGGCTGCTACCGCGAAGATCCAAGCGGGTGCGCGGAGATTGAATAGGTCAAGCATGCCCTTAAAGCCTACTTGATGCCGATTGCGCTATACCAAGAGGCAAGCGGCGCAGCACGCGCCTGAGCCGAACGACGACCAGGACGGACTGGCCGGCGCGATCCGGACAGAGGCGAGGTGCACAATTAGACGATGACCGCGGGACAAATCCCGAGGCGAGAGAGGCCGGCGCGACAATGCGCTTACAGCGCGTCAGATTCATCAGCCCCTCGCATAGCGAATTCCAGAGGCCAGCGGTCTTAGACCGCGCTGAAAGGCCGGACATATGACCGCACCTATCCCCGCTGGATGAATGTCTGAAAAAGGGCTTACCCGCGTGGCCGTTCCACGTATGTCGCGCTATAACATCGCCTCATTGGCATTAACGACGTGGTGCTGAGCATGGTATCCGATGTTGCGACCCGAAGTTTCATCACATCCAGCGCTTTTCGACAGACTGGCTTCGCCGGCCCCACAGTGCGCAAGGTAACGAGCGCTATGTTGGCGCTGGAGCTCCTAAACAGCACTATATTAATCGCGCAGCTCCCGGGTAGGTTCGACGGCGCTGCTCGGCTGGCACTGGCCGGTCATAGGCCTGATCTTTGCTTGCGGCTCTCTGATCTATCTTGCGTTTTCGATTTCGCTGTCGCTCAGCTATGTCGCGCCGGCGGCCAGCCTTGCCAACAGATGGGACACGAGGCTCGGCGGCGCGCTTGCGGCGCCGGGACCCGCGAAGACGAGCCGGCTTGCAAATATCATGACCAAATGGCGGCACCGCGCGCGCCGGAGTTGGGTGCGCGGAACGATCATCGACTCTACCCAAGGCGTAACTTTGGTTGCGCTCAGGGTGGCGGTGGTCGGATATGCCCTGCTGTGGTCGCATGGACAGGCAACGCCGGGCGAGATAGCATATGTTCTCACGTCCTTCATCGTCCTGCAGGGCTATCTGCGTGATGCCGGCATGCATGTCCGCAACGTGCAGCACTCGGTTAATGATATGGAAGAACTGGTGGCCATCCACAATCAGCAGGTGGATGTTGCCGATCGTCCAGAGGCCAAGCCGATCCGGATCACGAACGGCCGTATCGATTTCGAGAACGTCCACTTCCGCTACGCCAACCATCCCCTGCCGCTCTATAGCGAATGTTCGCTGTCGATTGAAGCTGGCGAAAGGGTTGGGTTGGTTGGACCCTCCGGTTCCGGCAAGACAACATTCGTGAAGCTGATCCAGAGACTCTACGACCTGAGCGGCCGCCGGATCCTGATAGACGGTCAGGACGTCTCCGAGGTGACCCAAGAGTCCCTTCGTTCGCAGATCGCGATCGTGCAGCAGGAGCCGATCCTGTTTCACAGGTCGCTTGCCGAGAACATCGCCTATGGCCGGCCTGGCGCGAGCCAGGCCGAGATCGAGCAAGCGGCACGACTGGCAAGTGCCCACGAATTCATCGCGCCCCTGCCGAAGGGCTATGGGACATTGGTCGGCGAAAGGGGTTTGAAGCTCTCCGGCGGCGAGCGCCAGCGCGTGGCGATCGCGCGCGCCTCCTCGCGAACGCGCCGATCCTTATTCTGGACGAGGCCACATCGAGCCTCGATTCGGAATCCGAGGTGCTCATTCAACAAGCGGTGGATCGGTTGATGGTGGGCCGAACCACACTCGTCATCGCACACCGGCTGTCGACGGTCCGCTCGCTCGATCGGCTGCTCGTCTTCGACCGTGGCCGCATCATGGAGGACGGCGATCATGCCGCCCTGATCAATCTCGATGGTGGCATTTACCGCCGCTTCTTCGAACGGCAGGCGTTGGAACTCGCGAAGGGCCTGGCCTGATCGCTAAACCGGCTTGCGCGATGCGCCGAGCCGTTGCCGGAGAGGGGTGTGGCAGTGACGAGCGGCGGGCGTTAGGCCGGCAAAACCAGCACGGCCGGAACTGTCCGCCAAACGGGCGAGCGGGAATGCACCACGTCTAAGCTTCGGCGAATGCGCGCAGTTACACGCGGGCACCGAATTGTCGCGCCTAACGGCGCACGCACCAAAAGGGCGGGAATGTCGACGGCCCGGGAAGAGTGCGGCCCTCGCCGTTACCCACATTTCGCCAAAGGAAGCGAAGTCAACGCACATTGAGAGGGCGGTGCTTCCCGGCCGGCTGGAATCCCTGTCGCTGGCCCAACCTACCGCACGCCGGCCACGTCAACGGTTCAAAGTCCCTTCGGTTCGCAAAGTCGTCCCCTTGGAGACCCGGAAGCGCAGGAGCTCCGACCGCAGTCTTCGCTCAACTCTGGCCATCTGCTCCGGGATTGGATTCCGTTCCCTTGCTAGCACAGTGGCAGCTGAGCACGAACTCGCCGGCCCCGTGTCTTTCGATTACGGCCAACGGGCTTAGGAAGAGATTGGATTCGCCGGCCCTCTGCGGAGCGAATGAACAGTTCTACAGATCATCGACGTCCGCGAAAAAGAGCACGCGGCCGAAGTAGCCGGCCTGAAGCAGCAGCGAACAGGCCAGCGTCGTGACGACTGCCACACGGAGCGAATCCAAAGCGAAGTAAACCATCGACGCATTGCTGCACAGGACCAGCCCCACGAGCCGACAAAAAGATGAA
>NZ_RZQT01000020.1:0-59503 GCF_003998485.1 Mesorhizobium sp. M7A.F.Ca.CA.001.04.2.1 | reverse complement strand
AGCCGGCCTGAAGCAGCAGCGAACAGGCCAGCGTCGTGACGACTGCCACACGGAGCGAATCCAAAGCGAAGTAAACCATCGACGCATTGCTGCACAGGACCAGCCCCACGAGCCGACAAAAAGATGAAGTGCACGCCGCTCCCCTGGTTTTCGCCAGATCATGTTGCGAGCTCGTCGGCCGCAACATGCGTCTGGCAGTTCTTGGGGCAGACGCGGCCGCAGGCTCCGCAGCCGATGCAGCGGCCGGCATCATCGACAACCATGATCATGCGATTGAGCTTGCCGTCGAAATCGTCGTCCTCGTCATCGCAGGGGCCGAGGATTTCACCCGCATCATCAACGCCGTGAAGATGCATGACATCGCGCGAGCAGACCTTGAAACAACGGCAGCAGCCGATGCAGGTCTTGCTATCGATGGAGGTCAGGTACGACGGCATCCAAATGGAGCCGTCACGGGTGGTGAATGTGCGCATCATCCTAAATTCTTCATTGAAGCGAGTTCTCTCTTGGCAACATCCAACTCGGCATAAACGGCTTGGGTTTTCTCGGCGACTTCCTGTATGTCGGCCCACTTGCCCGGCAGACCCTCGACAAGGTCCTGCAATGCCATCTTGGCAATAGCTGCACGCAACTGGAGCTTTCGGACTTTCTTCCTCATCTTATCTAGGTCTGACATAGATCCTTCCTGGAACAATGGTTTCTTGATGCGCTCCATCTCGGGCTAGGCTTCAATGGCTGCAGTCGCATCGTCGACCAGTTTCGTACCGGCCTCAGCAAGTTTGCGGAAAGTCTCGAAGCCGAACCGGTGGACGTCTCGACAGAACGCCCAACCGCTGGAAGCCCGCAGGGGCTTCATTCCAATTATTGGCGACGTCGACACGCCGGAGCGCTCCTCGATCGCAAGCGCTACGGCGGTGTAAAACATGTCGAGCCTCCACAGCGCGTCAGGATCGGGATCGCCGCCAAAGGGTACCGCACGTTGCTGTTGCTTGGTGATGATGAACTCGGCCAGCAGCTCGGCATCCGAATGGCCTTCCCATAAGCCGAAGGAATCCTGAGTACGAATGAGCCGCAGGAGGCATTTGACGAACGGGGAAGCAAGGGCCTCGTCGTCATTGTTGACAGCAGGGCCAACCGGAGGAATTTCGTTGTTCGTCATTTCAGTCTTCGTCTTCGAGGTACGATTTCCTTTTCCTGCGATGCCCACTCCGGGTCCGCTTGCGTGGCCGACGAATGGCTTGGGCGGGCCAACCCCAAGAGTGCCCCGTGGCCGACCTCGACATGTCCACGAGTGCGAGACCTGCGGCGCGAATTCGCGGCGCACATCGTCTGCGCCGCGATCCGACCGGAGGTCAACGCAATTGAAATCCAACCTGCCGCAAGCCGCCGCCCTGCTGCATCGACATACTTGCTGCGAAGAGAGCTTCGATGGGCGGATTGGCCAGTGTTCAATTCCAATTGTCAGTCCCTTCGCGATTCTTGCTCAGGAAGTGACTGCGTTTTGAGTTTCGGGTGCCTTCTTTTGCGGAGCCACACAAAGATCCGCGTGACAGGCAGGCTCACCCGTGTAGTTGGCCAGTGCTTCGAGCAATGGGGTAAGATAGTACTGTTTGGTGTGGTCCGGAATTGGCCCCAGCCGGTCCACCGATTTCAGTGCCACCTCGATCAACTCGAATGCGCGATCTTTGTTGCCGCTCTCGTAATAATACTGAGCTACCGGGAGGTACCGGAGGTATTTAAACGGGCCATCGCCGTTCGGGGGATTGAGTGCCAGTATCTGTTCCGAGAGCTCGTTGCCCATCGCAAAGCGCTCCGCGCGCGGGAGATGGGAATTGTCCATCGTGGGATCGAAGAGTTGGTTGAGGGCCAAGGCCATCCACGACACCGCGTCGGACGTTTTGTCGATCGCGTCCTCGACCAATTCTCGCATGACCGGCATGCCGGTCTTGATGTCGCGCAGCTTGTGAAGCAGAAGATCCGCATGAATCTGCCGGAACTCACAAGAGTCTGGCATCAAGGCGAGGCCTTCTTCGATGGCCAAGAGCGCCGCCGTCCAATCCTCGGCCTGCATCGCCGGCTCAAGTTTGGCGTATATCGGCCCGGTAAGCGACATTTCGCGCGCTGCAAGTTGGTTATGCGCGATGCGCTTTGCATCGGCGGCTTTCGCTTCATAGCTACTGCGCCAGCTGCCGTTAAGGACTTTCGGCAAAACGTCATCGAGTTCCGCCGGGTGGCCGATAAAAGCGATGTGGCCGTCGCGGTCGACCACGAACGAGGTGGGAATCCCAATCGAAGAGCTGGGATCCATCCAGAGCTTGTTCATTTCGCCAATGTAATCGAACCCGATACGATAATTCAGATTCGGGAACTTCTCGGTCAGCCAGGCATCCACGTTGGTCCGCGCCTCGTCTGCGGTAGGACCCTGTTCGCAGGCGGCAACTCCGACCGCCTCAAATCCGCTGCCTTCATATTTCTCCTGCAGTTCGATCAAATGGGGCATGGCGTCGACACATGGTCCGCACCAAGTCGCCCAAAACTCAACGAGGTAGACCTTGCCGGGCCGAAAGTTCGTGAGGGGCTCGCCACGCAGCCAGTTCTCCACTTTGATCGCAGGAGCCGGGGACCCCATACGCAGTTCCATCTTGGTGTCCAAAGTCATTCCACACCTTTCGTCTCTTTTGTCGCGGAATATTTTCCAGTCAAAATCGGACACGGTCTCGAGGGCATCGCTCCCTCTGGCTTGCTTCAGCGAAGCTCTCACCGTGTTGCCGCACATCAAGCTGCAACGGAGGTGCCAATTCCCTCAGCTCCGGTAAGCGGCGGGAAATGCTTTGAAATTCTCCACGAGCCCAAATGCGGCCGATTGTCGTGAACCCGACATGTCTTCTGCCGCTGTCGGGTTTCGCCCTATCACTCTTGAGAGCTTGGACGGTTCGCCTGTGATTAGACTGGCCTCGGTCCTCGAGCAGTGGCAGTTTGGCGCCAGTTCGAAAGCGCGAACTCGCCGGCTTGGTCCTCGTGCCGCCACCGCCGCGTGTGGATTCTTGCCCCGGAGTCAAAATTCGCCTCGCGGTTGCCAACGGCGGCATGCGCTCAATGCGCGTGGCGTTGAGCCCCGACAGCACGTAATGGTACCAATTAGTGGATGCCCGTCGCTGCCTCCACTTCTCCAGCCAAGCGCTCGAACGACGCTACCTACCCACGTTCGAGCGCGACCGCGGAATCGCAGACTGCCGAACGTCAGCCGTTGCGAAAGGTGTAGCCGTACCCGTTGATCGCCGGCGCGCCGCCTAGATGTGCGTAGAGGACCCTCGATCCCTGTGGAAAGAAGCCCCTCTGGACGAGGTCGATCATCCCTTGCATCGATTTGCCCTCGTAAACGGGGTCCGTAATCATGCCCTCGAGCCGCGCGCACAAACGGATTGCCTCTTTGGTTTCTTCCGATGGAACGCCATAACCCGGGTACGCGTAGTCCATGAACAACACCACGTCTGCCTCGACAATTTCCGCTCCGAGGTGGACGAGCTTCGCTGTATTTTGGGCGATGCCAAGCACCTGCGCCTTGGTCTTGGCGGGCATGGCGGAGGCATCGATACCGATCACGTTGCGCTGTCGACCATCCTTGGCGAACCCGACGAGCATGCCGCCGTGGGTTGAACCAGTCACCGTACAGACGACGATATAGTCGAAGGCAAACCCAAGCTGCTCTTCCTGGGCACGCACCTCCTCAGCGAACCCCACATAGCCCAGGCCGCCGTATTTGTGGACAGAGGCGCCGGCAGGTATCGCATATGGCCTGCCGCCCCTTGCCTTGACTTCATAAAGTGCCTTTTCCCAGCTGCGGCGGATGCCGATGTCAAAGCCCTCGTCAACCAGGCGCACCTCTGCCCCCATGATGCGGCTCAAGAGGATATTGCCGACCCGGTCGTAGACAGCATCATCATGTGGGACCCAGCTCTCCTGGACCAGGAGGCATTTCATGCCGATCTTGGCGGCGACCGCAGCGACCATGCGCGTATGGTTGGACTGCACGCCACCGATTGTGACGAGCGTATCGGCATCTGACGCGATCGCGTCGGGCACAATGTATTCGAGCTTGCGCAGCTTGTTTCCGCCGAACGCGAGACCGGAGTTGCAGTCCTCGCGTTTGACGTAGATTTCCACCTTGTCGCCCAGATGCTTGCCGAGGCGGTCGAGCCTCTCGATCGGCGTGGGTCCAAAGGTGAGCGGATAACGT
Organism: Mesorhizobium sp. M7A.F.Ca.CA.001.04.2.1; assembly: GCF_003998485.1. Classification (NCBI taxonomy): domain Bacteria; kingdom Pseudomonadati; phylum Pseudomonadota; class Alphaproteobacteria; order Hyphomicrobiales; family Phyllobacteriaceae; genus Mesorhizobium; species Mesorhizobium sp. M7A.F.Ca.CA.001.04.2.1. Next base: position 55,266 of record NZ_RZQT01000020.1, on the reverse strand, counting down.
TCGAATTTTTCCAGCATGCTATCTCCAGCAAAAAAGTACCTGAACCGGCTACGCACCGGTCAGCCCAGGGGTATGGTCGCGTGTTAGCCGAACACAGATTCCCTATACGATCAGCTCAGTCATCAGAGGGTGACCAAAATTGGTGTGGGTCTGAGCACTGATCCTGTCATCCGCGCATCAAAGCAGCAGCACATGCTGGGCATTCGACCAAGCCGGGACACAGCTGAAAATTGCATTCCGCAGTTGATCAGAGTGAGACGACTGGTACCCGAGCTTTCCTGTAACCATCGGCATGCTGGCCCCTGTGGCGAGTTCCACGAGCGCGGCTAGAGGACTGCCAGATCAGAAAGAGCACGCGGCCGAAGGAGCCGGCCTGAAGCAGCAGCGAACAGGCCAGCGTCGTGACGACTGCCACACGGAGCGAATCCAAAGCGAAGTAAACCATCGACGCATTGCTGCACAGGACCAGCCCCACGAGCCGACAAAAAGATGAAGTGCACGCCGCTCCCCTGGTTTTCGCCAGATCATGTTGCGAGCTCGTCGGCCGCAACATGCGTCTGGCAGTTCTTGGGGCAGACGCGGCCGCAGGCTCCGCAGCCGATGCAGCGGCCGGCATCATCGACAACCATGATCATGCGATTGAGCTTGCCGTCGAAATCGTCGTCCTCGTCATCGCAGGGGCCGAGGATTTCACCCGCATCATCAACGCCGTGAAGATGCATGACATCGCGCGAGCAGACCTTGAAACAACGGCAGCAGCCGATGCAGGTCTTGCTATCGATGGAGGTCAGGTACGACGGCATCCAAATGGAGCCGTCACGGGTGGTGAATGTGCGCATCATCCTAAATTCTTCATTGAAGCGAGTTCTCTCTTGGCAACATCCAACTCGGCATAAACGGCTTGGGTTTTCTCGGCGACTTCCTGTATGTCGGCCCACTTGCCCGGCAGACCCTCGACGAGGTCCTGCAATGCCATCTTGGCAATAGCTGCACGCAACTGGAGCTTTCAGACTTTTTTCCTCATCCTATCTAGGTCTGACATAGATCCTTCCTGGAACAATGGTTTCTTGATGCGCTCCATCTCGGGCTAGGCTTCAATGGCTGCAGTCGCATCGTCGACCAGTTTCGTACCGGCCTCAGCAAGTTTGCGGAAAGTCTCGAAGCCGAACCGGTGGACGTCTCGACAGAACGCCCAACCGCCGGAAGCCCCCACGGGTTTCATTTCTATTGTCGGCGACGTCGACACGCCGGAGCGCTCCTCGATCGCAAGCGCTACGGCGGTGTAAAACATGTCGAGCCTCCACAGCGCGTCAGGATCGGGATCGCCGCCAAAGGGTACCGCACGTTGCTGTTGCTTGGTGATGATGAACTCGGCCAGCAGCTCGGCATCCGAATGGCCTTCCCATAAGCCGAAGGAATCCTGAGTACGAATGAGCCGCAGGAGGCATTTGACGAACGGGGAAGCAAGGGCCTCGTCGTCCTTGTGGACAGCAGGGCCAACCGGTTCATGAGGAATTTCGCTTTTCCCCAATTTCAGTACTCCTCTTGAAGGACGATCTCTTTTTCTGCGATGTGTGGTTCGGGCGCTTGCGTGGGCGGGGAATGGCTTGGGCGAGCCGATCCCACGCAACAGTGTCCCGTGGCCGACCTTGAGCACGTCCACCAATGCGAGACCTTTCACCGCGGCGCGAACGCCTGCGCCGCGGTTCGACCCGAGGTAAACGCAATGGAAATTCCACCTGCCGCAAGCCGCGCACTTTTGCGGCATCGACGTTATTGCTGCGAAGTGCGCCTGGGCGGGCGGATTTGCCGGTGTTCAATTCCAATTGTCATGCCCTTCGCGATCCTTGCTCAGGAAGTGACAGCGTTTTGAGTTTCGCAAGTCTTGTTTTGCGGAGCCACACAGAGACCCGCGTGACAGGCAGGCTCACCCGTGTAGTTGGCCAGGGCTTGGAGCAACGAGGTGAGGTAGCGCTGTTTGGTTTGGTCCGGCACTGGCTCCGAATGGTCCAGCGATTTGATTGCCACCTCGATCAACTCGATCGCCCGGTCCTTGTTGCCGCTCTCGTAATAATACTGAGCGGCCGGAAAGTAACACCCGAATTTAAAGTCTCCATCGCCTTGCGGAGGATTAAGTTCCAGGATCTGTTCGGAGAGCTCCTTGCCCATCGCAAAGCGATCATCATGCGGAAGATGGGAGTTGTCGATCGTGGGATGGAAGAGTTGGTTCAGCGCCATCACCACCCAAGACATCGCTTCGAACTTTTTGTTGATCGCGTCCTCGACCAATTCGCGCATAAGCGGCAAGCCGGTTTTGATGTCGCGCAGCTTGTGAAGCAGAATATCCGCATGAACCCGCCGAAAATCAAAAGAGTCTGGCATCACGGCGAGGCCTTCTTCGATGGCCAATAGTGCCGCTGCCCAATCCTCGTCCTGCATCGCCGGCCCAAGTTTGGCGTATATCGGCTGACTCAGCGACGATTCGCGCACACGCGAGATTCGCTTTGCATCGACGGCTTTCGCTTCATAGCTGCTGCGCCAGCTGCCGTTAAGGACTTTCGGCAAAACGTCATCGAGAGGTGCCGGGTGGCCGATATAAGCGATGTGGCCGTCGCGGTCGACCACGAACGAGGTGGGAATCCCGAATGAAGAGCTGGGTTCCAGCCAGAGCTTTTTCATTTCGCCAGTGCAATCGAACGCTGTCCGATAATTCAGATTCGGGAACTTCTCGGTCAGCCAGGCATCCACGTTGGTCCGCGCTTCGTCCGCGGTTGCAGCCTTTTCGCAAGCTGCGACTCCGATAATCTCAAATCCGCTGTCTTTATATTTCTCCTGCAGTTCGATCAAATGGGGCATGGCGTGGACACATGGTCGGCACCAAGTCGCCCAAAATTCAACGAGGTAGACCTTGCCGGGCCGAAGGCTCGTGAGGGGCTCGCCACGCAGCCAGTTCTCCACTTTGATCGCAGGAGCCGGGGACCCCATACGCAGTTCCATCTTGGTGTCCAAAGTCATTCCACACCTTTCGTCTCTTTTGTCGCGGATATTTTCCAGTCAAAATCGGACACGGTCTCGAGGGCATTGCTCCCTCTCGCTTGCTTCAGCGGAGCTCTCACCGTGTTGCCGCACATCAAGCACGGCAAAGGGCATGCCAACCCTTCTTAGCTTCGGCAAGCGCCGGTACCGCCTTGAATAAGCGAGCCCTAACACGGCCAGCTGACGTTAACCTGAATGTCGGCTTTCGACGGCTCACCTTAGCGGCTGCCGTTTAGGAAGGTGAGAGTTTGGCTGGCCCGCTGGCGATAAGACCGGCTTCGGCGTCCTGGAGTAGTCGCACTTCGGCGATGGGGTCGAAAGTGCGGGAGAGGCTCGGTACCCTTGCAGCCACCGCCGCATGTGGCCCGGCGTCATAATTCGCGTCGCGGTTGCCAACGGCGGCGTTGGGCTCGATCCACGTGGCGTTGAGCCCGACAGCACGTAAAGCTGCATCGTGATTGAATGCCCTTTGCTGTTTCACGCCAAGCAGGAGTCGCGCGACGCTACCTTGCTCAAGCGCGAGCAGAGCGATCTGACGCCGTAGGAATATTGCTCGTCCCGCTTTTGCCGCCAGAGGCGGAAATCTTTCCTGAATGCCACCGCCGATCATCAATATCGACGAATCATATCCCGCTGCCCATTTGTTCGACTCCGAGGTCGGGCCAGCACTCCGTCAAGGGACGGTTGATGAACCCTAGATGCTCGGGATTGGCGCATGGCGCGCGCCGCAGAAGGCTGTCAAGGATGCGGCGCGCTCGCCAGGCCAGCAGCCCAAAGTTCGGATCAGCCAGCCCGCGCTGTCCAAGGCAGGCGTTCTGAACGAAAAGGCGTCGGTCTCGCGGTCCGTCCCAGTACACCGAAAAATCCTCACCGATGGCGAGCTCATTGCCGATCTGTTCGAGGCGATCTGCGATCGGTTCTAGGAAACCCGGCAGCGGTTTCTCGTACCCGGTGGCCAGGATGACGATATCGGCGGTTACTTCTCCGATGTTGTCCAAGCCGCGTTGCAGCGTGAGCCTGTGCCCTGCTCCGGCATTGATGCAGCGCGACACGTTGCAACTTGGCCGCAATGTGATCTCGCATTGGTGTGGCTCGAGAAAGGCGTGGCGGTAGAGCGCCTGATAGACCGCGCGCAACTTGCTTTCTGAAATGCCCTCGGAGGCAAGCGCGAAACGCCGCAGGAACAGCTGTCGATGCACCTCGCTCATCGCAGCAAAACGATCCGAGAAGCATGGCGTGAACAGCCCGTTTGTGAACGCGTGGTCGTCGAAAGGCATCTCGCGCGTCAAGACCCATGTGATCGCCGCGGGCCGCCGTTCTTTCGGCCGGCCGACAAGGTGCAGTAGCAGCTCGGCTCCCGACTGTCCGCCGCCAACAACGCAGACATGCTTTTTTTGCACCTCAGGATTGATGTGGGCCAACTCAGATGAGTGGAACAGGTTGGGTCCAGTCCAGCCATGAAACTGAGGCGGAATTTGCGCCTGCTTGCCTATGTCGATGACGAGGTTTCTTGCATCAAGGACCGCGTTGTCCGTCCGCACGCGAAACTCGCCGTCGAAGCGGATTTCGCGAACGGCCTCGCCGCCACGGACAAGCGGATTCTTCTGGAACGCCCAGTTGAGATATTGGGCGAACTCGGCTCTAAGCACCCCGTGAAATTGCGCATTGAGGAAATTGTAAAGACGCCCGTTCTCGTGGAGGTAGTTTACGAATGTGTAGGCTGATCGCGGATTGACCAGAGTAACCAGATCCTGGAAGTGGCCGACCTGGAGCTCCGCGCAATCGAAAGCGCTGCCTGGATGTCCTCGGAAATCGACCTCCCGGTCCAGGAACAGTGCCCCTTGCGCAATCTCTTCCTGTATCTGACACGCAAGGCTCAAATTAGATGGTCCAGCACCCACACCAATACAAAAGAGGTCCACTTATCCTTACTCCTCTGGAGTGTTTTCCAACTCAGCGGCATGTTGACGTCGATCGCCGGGCATTGAGCAATGCGAACCTCACAGGCATGCTTGAGCCGCGGTCCCGACTGAGAGGACAGCAAAAGCGTGTGCCGCCTTCCAGGTCTTGGGCTCAATGTCGGCGGCATCGACAGCGGCGCGGCGTGATCCGAACCCAAGAGCAGAAGGAAAGTGTGTGATGCTGTCGCGCGGCTCTTCCGGATCTTACGGCGGCTTCTAGCGCCGGCCTCCACCCCAGGAGTGGCTGTTTCCCTGCCACGACGGAAGCGGCTCTTTCTTTCGAGGGGCGTAACCATGGATAACGGCTCTTAATGCTTTCGGAGACTCCCATGCATGCGGCGTGCCGGATAAAGACCTGTCAAACCAACGAGTTCGCGCAGTTCCAGCTCGTCTGGAATCCGACATTGTCGCACGCCCGACGATCGGGCAGGGGAAGCTCCGCGGCAGCGGCCCTTGCACACCGCAGGCTGACAGGGACAGCCGCCGATTTGACGCGCGTCCGGGTACTGATAAGGGGCCTTCCAACAGGGTTCGCGCACGAGGCGGGGTCTCCTGGTACACCCGCCCTGTGGCTTGGCTGCGGTCTGCTGCAGCCGTTCGTCTTTACTGCCCGTTGCGGACGATCTCGCACGAGTTGGTTCACGAGAGCGTCGTGAAGCAGTCGAGGCGTCCGGTTTGGCTCTGACAAGCGTCGCAAGATGTTCGCGGATCCAGCCATGTCTCCGCAATCCGACCGGTAACCGACGACGACTTCGGACTGGTTGGCGGTCCTACGACCTGATCGGTGTTCCTACGGAGCTGATCAGCGAGCCAAAAACAGCGGCAATGTGGTCTTCCCAAAGCTCCAGCTCGGCGGACCGCCGAAAATCCGCTCACGCAGCCCACGGCTGCCATAAGCACCCATGACCATCATGTCAGCACAGATGTCGTTCGCGTGCTGGGTCAGCACTGTGCCCGCCGATTTGCCGGCGCTCTTAAGCAGGTCAACGGAGACCCGAGCACCGTGCCGAGTAAGATAGGCAGCGATGTCAGCTCCAGACTGCGCGCCTTTCCCGTTGTTTTGCGCCTTTGGATCGACCATAGCGACACAGACTTCCCTGGCAGCGGATAGGATACTAAGAGCTTCCCGAACCGCACGCGAGGCCTCTACACGCGAATCCCAGCCGACCAGCACGCGTCGAGGCGACAGCGTCGCCTTAACGCCCTTCGGCACGATGAGCACCGGCTTTCCGCTATCGAACAAGCAGCCGTTGACAACAGGAGGTCCGAGAGTCTCATCGTTGAGGAGGTCTCCTCCAACGATCGTCAGGTCAGCGCAGAGCGCCCGCTGTCGTGCCACTTCACCGAGGCTAGCCGGATCGCAATAGTCGGTGTCAACGTCACAGGAAAGCGACATAGCTTTCAGCCTTTTGAGGATATCCGCGGACCGTCTTTCCATTCTGGTCACGTCCTGTGAAAATTTCTCGATTTGCTGAAATCGATAGTTCGGTACTGCAATTGCCTGTGCACGTCCTGTATTCCATTCGGGGGGCGGAGAGGACATCAAGAGCAATGGAGGCGGTATAATCGTACCGATAGGTGCGCGCCGACCTCGGCACACAGTCCGGCAGCTGTTGTGAGGTCCTCATCAGAATGATCAGCACCCGTCACACTGAATATGCTTTTAAATTCCATTTGCCTGCTTCTCCTGGTCTTCGTTAGGAGCGCCTCAAAGCGGCAACACCGCTCTCAGGAGGAAGAGAGAGCGGCACCACATTCGATCACCGATTTCAGTCGTCCGGCTTCTCGAGCGAGTAGCCGGCCGACCTGACGGTGCGAATGACGCTGCCGGGCAAGGCCGTTTTCAGCGCCCTCCTGATTCGGCTGATATGGACATCGACGGTGCGTGCACCGACATGAATGTTGGGCAGCCAGGCCGCCCCGATAAGCTCGTCCCGGCTGAAGACCTTGCCGGGGGCCTCAATCATAAGCCGCAGCACGTTGAAGTCGATCCGTCCGAGATGGATGTCGTGGCCATTACCGCGAACCCGATGGGCATCGAGCTTCATCTCCAGGCCTCCACAACAAATCCAACTGTCGTTTTCAACCCCGTTCGGACCACGCTTGGTCAGCCCGAGCCTCGACCGCAGGCAGTCGAGCAGCTTGGCCGGAGCCACCGGCCGCACAAAGCTCTCAACGCCTGCCTTCAAGAGATCGAGGTGCTGGTGCTCGGCGCCAGGCGCGATCAGGGCGATGATGGGCAGGTCGGTGGTGCGCGGTTCCCGCTTGAGGTGGGCGCAAATTGCGGACCCGTTTATGCTGGCTGGGTCGCAATCCAGCACTACGGCCTGAAGCTCCCGTTGTTCGGCCAAGGCCAGCGCAGCCTTCGCGCCGTCTGCCGTCTCACTGCTGAAACCGTCAACCTCCAGTATGTGGCTGTAGAGCAGATAGAACTCGGCATCTTGCGAGCAGATCAGGACCAGCGGCTTTTTCATCGGCGATACCCCAACAACCTGGTCGGCCTCGAGTCCCTGGATCGAGGGGACTGGCCAACATAGTTTCTCGGGTCCGTCATGATGGCCTTTCTCGAAAATCGCGCCCATCATGCCAGCGCCACGTGGGGAAAGGTTTCGATGACAGAAATCGCATCGTCGACCAGCTTCGTACCGGCCGTGGCGAGCTTCAGGAGCGTCTCGAAGCCAAACCGGTGGACATCGCGCAGCGTTTTGGACAAAACGACCAGCCGTCCGGTCGTGAAAAGCACCCGACCAAAACCCTCATGGCTCACCTGGATCATCGGCGATGCCATAAGGCCGCAGCGCTCCTCGATCGCAAGCCCGATGGCGGCGTAGTACTTGTCGAGCCTCCACAGCACGTCGGGATCGGGATCTCCGATGATTGGGATCCCTCGGCGCTGTTCCTTGGTAATGATGAAGTCGCCCAGCAGCTCAGCGTCCGCTTTGCGTTCCCACGAGCCATAGGAATCCTGAGAACGGATCAGCCGCACGAGGCATTTGACGAACGGGGTGCAAAGAGCCGCCTCGTCTTCGGCGACAGCTGGGGGGATTGCGGGGTCAGGCATTGGCGTCCTCCTCTTTTCAGTCCTCGTCCTCGAAGGACGGTTTCTTTTCGGCAATGCCCGCTCGCGCCAGCACCTTGCGCAGCCAAGGCGGAGGACACGTCCTGAGCATCATCTGCGTGCGCAAGAGCACCTGTGGGATCGATTGGGACTCCGCCACTTTGATCGGGTGGATTTTTGCCGCGACAAGCTTGGCTGCCGAAGGGCCGCCAATTGCCAGACAAAACAGGATCTGACAGCCCTTGAGCGCATCCACCTTTGGCGTGATGCGATCATCGCGCTCGGCCCGATGCTCCCCGCTTTCATCGGACACGTCATCGAAGGCCACGGCTTCTACGAGATTCCATTCCTCGCGCGTCACGTCGTAGACAGCAAAGCGCCTGGCCGACCCGAAATGGGCGTTGAGGTCCTGCATGTCCTGAGTGGCGATCGCAACGCGCAATGCGCCCTTACGTCGTTCAGGCATCGGGGCGAAAACCTCACTACTGACCAGCGAGAGGCGGCGAACAGCGTTCATCGTGATATTTCTCGATTACGGAGTGGATCAAGCGCCTCAGGAGTGGGCGCGTGTTGGTTGGCCTGGAAGATGCTGGCGACCTCGAAGATCATGTCTCGGGTGCCCTGATAGAGAATTGCGAGCTTGTGCTGGCTGCCTAGTCGATCGAAGACCGGGAACCCGATGCGCATGAGCGGAATTCGGAGCCGCTCCGATGCTTGGCGCCCGTGCGAATGCGTGACAAGCAGGTCAGCACCGACGGCAAGACTTTCCAGATCGCCGAGATCGCCGATCTGAACCGAAACCGCCGGGACTTTCTCGAGAATTTTAGACCTGTCGGTCGTTGTGACGGCCGCGGCTATCTCGGAGCCGAGGCCAGCAAAGAAGGTCGCAAGTTGGAACAGCTGGTCTGGTTCGGCAGCGATGGCAATTTTCTTGCCGCCGAAATGGAAATGTCCGTCGAGCATCGCGTCCTGCAATTGCGCCCGGCGCCGGCGCACGCGGGCCGGTACCGCCGCGCCCGAAATCGCAGACAGCAGCGACACGAAGCGGTCCGTGTCCTGCAGCCCAGTCAGTGACTGGAACAACACGTAAGGCACGCCGGTCAACCCGTGCAGCGCTTTCGCCGGGCGGCGCATGTGCTCACCGATGGCGATGCATTGCATGGCCGTGCCCAACTCGCGAATGTCTTCGACGCTGGTGCCGCCGTATGTGGTCGCTACCCAGCGGTCAGGAACCGTACCGTCGAGCGAGCCTGAAATGTCGGGCAGAATAACCGGCTTGAGCCCAAAGCTTTCAACCATGTCACGCATATGCTCGATGTCGGCGACAGTGAGGTTGCATCCGGGCAGGATCGCGATCTTCTTCGGCTGCCGCGCACGTTCGCCCGAGCCTGTAATCCCTTTGATCATTGCGGTGACTGCCTTGGCCCAGCCCTCTTCGATCGCGCCGTCAAAATCCGGCGTGTTGGCCAGCACGACCTCCGTACCCGCAAGCTCTTGCGTGTGCTTCAGCTTGATGTTCGCAATATCACTCGCGCAATCTTCGCCACGCGTCTCCACCAGCGCGGTCGTGCACACCCCGATCAGCTTTGGCTTCGTGCGGTTCTTGAGGTTGAGGATGGCTTCTTCAAGATGGTCGGCAGCGCCGAGGATGGTCGCCACCTCATCCATCGCTGTTGTCTGCAATGGAATCGTTTCTTTGAAGTGCCGTACGAAGAGCACGAGCGCGAAGCTTGTGCATCCCTGGCTGCCGTGGAACAGCGGCATCGCGCCGTCGACCCCAAGAAAGGCAAAGGCGGCACCCAGCGGCTGCGACGACTTCAGCGGGTTCACCGCCGCGGATTTGGTCTGGGGAAGGATGCGGGCCATCGGTCGCCTCAACACTCGCTGAACTCGTGTGCCGTCGCGCCGGCGAATTCATCGAACAGGTGCCCGGACTCCTTCTTCGTGCATGGCAGTTCGTCTTTTAGATCAGGCTGGCAATCCCACGGGGCCGGCTGGCGCACCTGAGACCAGACCGGATTGTGAATGGCGAGGTCGATCTGGCGTACGAGTTCCACCATGCCGGCATAGCCGGCATAAGGGTGCTGGCGCTCCTGGTTGATATCGAGCCAGGGCGTCTTGGCCTTGAGCGCAATGAATTGCGTGCGACCGCCCGACAGCATGATATCGGCCCTGTGTTCAGAGAGCATGGCGTACAGCTCGCGCGCAGCCATGTATTCGAACATATGCTTGTCGTGCTTGAGAACTTGTTTGATGCGCTCCTTGTCCTGCACCGTAGATTTCTTGACCGAGGTGCCGACGATCTCGATTCCGATCTCCATCAGCGCACGGACAACCGACCAGGACTTCACACCGCCTGTGTTGAGCAGCACGCGCTTGCCTTGGAGCCTTTGCCGGTAGGATTCGAGTTTCTTCCACGCGATCGCCTCCTGCTGCGCGATCAGCGTCTCCGTGCGCTCGAGGATCTCCGGATCGGCGCCCTTCCTCACCAGCAGCCTGACAAGGTTGCGAAGAGCTTGCGATGTGTCGGAGATGCCATAGAAGGAGCCCTCGAAGAACGGGATGTCCCAGCGCTCCTCCATCTTGCGGGCAAGACTGATCAGCGCGGTCGAGCACACGATCATTGCCGCCCGGGCGCGGTGCGCGGAAGCAATGTCGCGGTAACGCGCATCGCCGGGAATGCAGGCGCGCACCCGGATGCCGAGCCGATCGAGGAGCGGCTTTACAAGCCAGAATTCGCCCGAGAGGTTGAATTCGCCAAGGATGTTGATGTCGTAGGGCCCGGGGTCGTCGGGTTCGACCGTGCCGATGACATGATCGAGCAACGCCTCGGCGGCGAGCTTGTTGCCGAGGTTCTTGGAGCCTGCCAGGCCAGGCGCATTGATCGGCACCACGGCCAAACCGAACTTTTCCGTGGCGCGTTTGCACACGGCCTCGATGTCGTCACCGATCAGCGCCGTTACGCAAGTTGAGTAGACGAAGATCGCCGGCGGCGCGTATGTGTGCTTGATCTCGCGGATCGCCTTGAAGAGTTTCCGCTCGCCCTGCCCCATCACCAGGTCGAGTTCGGTGAGGTCGGTCGTGAAGCTTGTCCGCCACAAGGTCGGCCCTGACGAAACCGCACCACGGTTGTCCCAAGAATTGCCCTCGCAGGCGAGCGGCGCATGGACCAGATGCGCAACGTCGGTGATCGGCTGCAGGACGATCTTGGCTCCGTCAAAGGCGCAGCCGCCGGCTGCCGCCCCTGGTGTCAGCGACTTCGAGCAGCCCTCCTTGCGCGCCTTGGCATCTTTGCCACGGTTCTTATCGCAGGCGGGCTCATCGAAGGCGTCCTTGATTTTGGCGCTGAGGGAGGACATCGCTCAGCCTCCCCAGTCCATTGGGCAAGGAATGGCCTCGGCGAAAAGCCGGCCACGGCTCTTAGCGCGTGAGGTCATAGGAATAATCCGTCACACCCGTCTCGCTCGTCTCGCGATCGAGTTTGTCGAAGATCTTGTCGAGGATCGTCGTCAGCACGCGCAACGCGCCCTGGTAGCCAAAGAGCGCAAAGCGGTGATGATGGTGCCGATCGAAGATCGGAAACATCAGCCGGATCAGCGGCGTTCCGGTGTCGCGCTCCAGGTACTTGCCGTAGGAATTGCCGATCAAAAGGTCCACCGGCTCGGTAAAGAGCAGCGAGCGCAGCGCCCACAGGTCCTTGCCCGCCCAAACCTGGGCAGCCTTGCCGAAAGGCGAGGATGCTAGCAGCTTCTTCAAATCGGCTTCCCATGCCGAGGTGCCATTGGTGGCGAGGCAATGGGTTGGCTCGCCGCCGGTCTCCATGACAAAGCGGGCCATTGCGTGAACGAAGTCGGGATCACCGTAGATGGCGTATTTCTTACCATGCAGCCAGGATTGGCTGTCCGCCATGGCGTCTACCAGTCGGCCGCGCTCGAGGCGAATTGCCTCGGGAATCTCCTTGCCGGAAATCGCCGCGACCTCCATCAGGAATTCGTCCGTCGCCTGAACGCCGAGCGGATAGTGGAACGAGGCCGTCGCCTGCCCGACCTCCTCGCAATAGCCCAGTGTCTTTCGGGTGTTGTGATGCTGCAGCGAAAGCGTTGCCTCGGCGTTGAGGGCCTTCTTCACCTCGTTGATCTTCGTGCCCCCGTCATACATGCGGTATTCACCGTCCGAAGGCGTATCGAACTGGTCAGAGGCATCCTGGATCAATGTATAGGACACGCCCATTACATCGAGCAGGCGCTTGAGCTCCCGGTTGTTGCCGACGCAGAAGCCGTCGAAGCCCGGAATGATGTTGATGGTTCCTTCGATTTGCGTACGCTCCTGACCTTTCCAGAAGTGCTCCAAAATGCCTTTGACCATGTTGTCATAGCCGTCGACATGACTGCCAACGAAGGCCGGGGTGTGGGCAAAGGGCACGTCGAAGTCGCGCGGGACTGAATCTTCGTCCTTGGCGTTCTGGATGAAGCTGTGCAGGTCGTCGCCAATGACCTCTGCCATACAGGTCGTCGACACGGCAATCATCTTGGGGTCGTAGAGCTGGTAGGTGTTGGCGAGCCCGTCGACCATGTTCTTCAGGCCGCCAAACACCGCCGCATCCTCGGTCATTGAGGAGGAGACCGCCGCGGCAGGCTCCTTGAAATGGCGCGACAGGTGCGAGCGGTAATAGGCGACGCAACCTTGGCTGCCGTGGACGAAGGACATGGTTCGCTCGAAGCCGGCGGCAGCGAATACCGCACCCAGCGGCTGGCAGGCCTTGGCCGGGTTCACGACAAGCGCTTTGCGGGCGAGGTTCTTTTCGCGGTATTCCCACGTCTGGGTGAAATCGCGCTGATCGGAAACGATTTCATCGGGGTGCGGACATTCGAAGTTTAGCTTCTTCTCAGCGAGCATCTTTCTGTATTCCGGCTCGCGGAACAGGGGAGCGTGATCGAGAATTTTTTCAGCCGACTGCGGCATGATGATTACCTCTTTTGCATCTGGCTGCGCGGGACGGCAGCTCAGGACGTCAAGACGTTCCAGGCTCCGGCGGATCAGAGGCCGCGGGAGTTCACCGTCTCAGTGGGAGACTGGGGCTGAAGCAAATGTTTATTCGGCAGCCATCGCCCGCTCATCGCCCCGGCTTCTTTTCCAAGGCGCGTGGAATAGGTCCCAGACCGGGTTGTTAATGGCGAGATCCACATCACGTGCGAAAATGGCAAAGCCATCGTAGCCGTGATACGGGCCTGAATAATCCCAGGAATGCATCTGGCGGAACGGTATGCCCATCTTCTGCACCGGGTATTTTTCTTTGATTCCCGAGCCGACCAGATTTGGGCGAATCCCTTCGATGAATTTCTCCAACTCATAGCCGGTCACGTCATCGTAGATCAGCGTGCCGTTCTTCACGTAGTGGCCGGTGCGCTGATAGTCGTCGCTGTGGGCGAATTCATAGCCGGTGCCCACGATGACCATGCCGAGGTCCTCGTAGGCCGTGACGACGTGGCGGGGGCGCAGGCCGCCGACATAGAGCATCACGGTATTTCCTTCCAGGCGCGACAGGTACTTGGCGATGACCGCATCAACAAGCGGCCTGTACTTGGCAATGACCTTTTCGGTCTTCTCCTCGATTTCCGGCCCAAAATGCTTGGCTATGTTGCGCAGAGAGGCTTCGATCTGGGAGGGACCGAAGAAATTGTACTCCATCCAGGCGACGCCATACTTTTCCTCCATATGCCGACAGATGTAATTCATCGACCGGTAGCAGTGGATAAGATTGAGCTTAGCCTTCGGGGCGCGCTCGATCTCTGCGAGTGTGGCGTCACCCGACCAGTTGCCAACCACGCGCAGCCCTATCTCCTCAAGCAGTATGCGCGAGGCCCAGGCATCGCCGCCGATATTGTAGTCGCCGATGACGTTGACGTCGTAGGGGCCGGCCTCGAACTTGACATCCTTTTTGTCGAAGACCCAATCCCGGATTGCATCATTGGCGATGTGGTGGCCAAGCGACTGCGAGACGCCGCGGAAGCCCTCGCAGCGTACCGGCACGATCGTCTTGTCATACTCCTTGGTCTTTTTGCGAGAAACGGCCTCGGTGTCATCGCCAATCAGGCCGATAGGGCATTCGGACTGCACGGTGATGCCGTTGTTGAGCGGAAACAAGACTTCAATCTCGTCAATGATCTGTTCCAGCTTCTTGTCGCCGCCGAAGACGATGTCCTTCTCCTGGAAATCGGAGGTGAACTGCATTGTCCCGAACGTGTCGACGCCCGTTGTACCGACGTAGTAGTTGCGGCGCTGCGACCAAGAATATTGGCCGCAGCCGACCGGGCCGTGCGAGATATGGACCATATCCTTGACTGGCCCCCACACCACGCCTTTCGAACCAGCATATGCACAGCCGCGAATCGTCATCACCCCGGGAATGGACTTGATGTTCGATTTGACGTCGCATTCGGAAAGGACCTCGCTTTCCCCGCCAGCCTCGTTGCCGCTCTTTGCGACGTTGAGGTGCTTCTTGCGGCGCTTCGCCGCCTTGTCGGGATAATGCGACAGCACCTCTTCGATAAGCTTCGCATGAAGAGCACCGTCATTCTCGTATTCCCGGCTCATGAGTCCCCCTTTCAAGGTTGGGTGACGCCTCAAAGAATAGGCGCCGTTCTCTGCAAGGCGCGCCGATTCATGGCAGCGCTAATGTCACTACTGGGCCGCCGCCTTCGCCGCTTCCTTGGAGTGAAGCTCGGCAAGCATCTGCTCGTCGGTCTTCATGATGCCGAAGTCGAGCAGCATCTCCTCCAGCTCCTCCATGGTGATCGGCGTCGGGATCGTACCCTGGCCCGAATTGGCGTGGATCTTCTCGGCCAGAGCGCGGTATTCCCCTGCCTGCTTTGAGTCCGGCGCGTACTGGATCACCGACATCTTCCTGAGTTCGGCATGTTGGACGATGTTGTCGCGGGGCACGAAGTGGATGAGCTTGGAATTCAATCGGCCAGCCAGTGCTTCGGCCAGATCGAGTTCGCGGTCGGTTTGACGTTCATTGCAGATCAGCCCGCCCAGCCGCACACCGCCCGAATGGGCATATTTGAGGATGCCCTTGGCGATGTTGTTGGCGGCATAGAGCGCCATCATCTCGCCGGACATGACGATATAGATCTCCTGGGCCTTGCCTTCGCGGATCGGCATGGCGAAGCCGCCGCATACCACGTCGCCGAGGACGTCATAGGAGACATAATCGACATCGTCATAAGCGCCATTCTCCTCGAGGAAATTGATCGAGGTGATGACGCCGCGGCCGGCGCAACCGACACCCGGCTCGGGGCCGCCGGACTCCACGCACTTGATGCCTCTGTAGCCCACCTTGAGCACGTCCTGGAGTTCGAGGTCTTCCACCGAGCCTTCCTGTGCGGCGAGATCCAGGACGGTATCCTGAGCTTTCGAATTCAGGATCAAGCGTGTGGAATCGGCTTTGGGGTCGCATCCTACGATGAGGATTCTCTGCCCGAGGTCGACAAGGGCAGCGAGCGTATTTTGGGACGTGGTGGACTTGCCGATGCCGCCTTTTCCGTAAAAGGCGATCTGACGCAGACCTGACATAATAGCTTTCCTTCCTTCGTTCTAATTATCGCGACTGCCCGCGACACAAGTGCCGATAGGCAGCTCGTGCCGCCTCACACCAAGCATCGCAAAAAGCGTACCAGCGTGATCGGCCGATCCCAGAAGAAACTTTGTCATTAAATTCCAGCCGCTTAGACGGCGGCAAAACGCGCGAACGGGCCTTTCAGGCGTCTGTCACGGACACGACAAAGCCGACACAGATTGTCGTGCGCCATCCAAACCGCCGTGTGTCGAGCTCGAAGCGGGAGAATGGGGAAGTTAGCCCAAAGCTGATGGCGAGACCATCGGAAGACATCGGCTCTTGTCTTTCCAGCCTGCCATTGATCGGGCGGTCGCTGGATGAGCAGGAGCCTGGGGCTTGACCGCGGCGCGGGTAGTTCAGGCAGGCTTACAGAGCGGGAACGCCGGCGGCCGATAGACATCCGCGCTTACCCTTTCATAGCCCGTCTACAAGTTGGTTCCGCCGACGCGCTATATGGAAGCCAAATAATTCAGTAGCTTAGCCGAGAGCATTGATTTTTTCAGAAAGATACGTGTTATACGCGTATGAACCGCCGAACCCATGGTCGGCGCCCTCATGCGCGTGAGACCCCGTTGTGGGCGAGGCTCGCGACTGGCTGCACGATCCTAGCCGGCCTGCTTGCCATTGAGTTTGGTCCCGCCGCGGTAGGCTGCGGCATCAAGGGCAACATCAGCTACAACACTGGCAAGAAGATTATCACGTTCTTGGACAGGAATCTTACTGGGAGACACGCATCAACCTATTGAAGGGCGAGCGGTGGTTTTGTTCAGAGGAAGCTGCACGAAAGGCGCCCACGGGGCCGCCACGATCGCAAAGTGTGTACAAAAGCGCCCTCTCTGCCGAACTGAACAGTGCTCACGGCCATAGCCTCGGATGAGCCCGACTGGCTTGACCTCTGCATGATGAGAGCAGCTTTTACACCAGGTGCGCAGCACATGTCTTTAACGAACGCATCGTCTTCAAGAATATAGAGAGCAATTCGGAAAACCGAGTAGTTGGCGGCGAAGCTAGGAGAAGGTATACACCACCCTCTTGTTACCCCAGAGTAGAACGTGCAGCTGCGGCAAGACGCGGGCTTCGAACCACCTGTCGCTGGTCACCTTTTCTACCAGCGGTTCCATGCGCATCATATTCCGTCCGACTCGACAGAGACGTCTTCATTACCACGGCGGGGCGGCGTGTGATTGCCGGGTTGCAGACAAACCTCGCCGCGACGTCTTTGGGACGAGTGGTGCCGGCACCGAATCCCTATCATTTAGACTAGCCAGCTTGGGGAGCGCCGTCAGACCGCCAGACCGGAAGAGGAGGCTTCGCGCCAAGTTGTGCCAAGAATGTTGGACCGTGCGGAACCGCTGGGGCGGCGCTCAACTCTGGCGCAGGATGAAGCGTCGATTGGGTGAATGACTAGGGCGCGCGTTCGACGGGTAGAGTGAGGTAAATCGCTGGATGTCTGCCGGATCAACGTCAACCGGTTCCATCGCCACCATCCACTCGACGTTTTCGGTGCACGGCGGCGTCGTCAGTGAGCCTTCATAAGTCCAATAGCCAAGCGAGGCTGGCAGAAGCCAGTTGGGATTCACCTCGTCGATCGTCACCTCCCCATTCGGCAGTTCGGGAAAGGCCGCAGCAAGGGCAGCAAAGCTGGCATTTGTCGCGCCGGGCGTTAAAAAGACGCCCAGCACGCCCAGAGTACCACTTTGCGTGTCCTTGTGAACGAAATGCACCTCCATCGGGAAGCTCTTGCCCGCCACGTGATGTTCGCTTGGCGCATGGAAATGGAACTGTACCAGTTCGTAGACACGATCGCCGCGGGTCAGCGTGCTGCCTTGTGGCATATTGATTTGAATGGTGTGGCCGTTGTTCACCATATTGCCGCCGCCCTTGTGCCAGCCGATGGCGATATGCGGGATATCCGCCTTGACCGCGCTGTTGATATTGATCGGCGATTGCTGCGTGCCGGCAGAGCATACGAAATTTTCCTTATCCAGATCAGCCCAGTGCTCCGGTCCGACCGGACCGGTGTACCCCCAATGGGCACTGGTCGCTTGGGCGGCTTGAACGCAAATCCGGCATGCGCCGAGCGCAACCAACCCTTTGATCAGGTGACGACGATACATATTGCTTTTGCTCCTCTTGCGAACTGATGTTGGTGGCTGCCCTAATGGACGCGTGATGGCCAATCGGCGCGGCCACTATTGTCCTTTGCAACTGATGGATGCCCGCATGCCTTGGCGTGCTTTCATAAGTGCGGCTCCCGTTTCTCGGCTGGCCGGCTTCTGCAGCCCGCAACGGGGGCAGTTTCAACCAGCTAAACGATAAAAAATTTGAGCAGACCAGCGCTTGACCCCCGCCGCAAAGGCACAGGCGAAGGTGATCACTGCGCGGCTGCCGCGCGCCTGAGGCCGCATCGCTATACTTTACACTCGCTGCCCAAGGAGACGCAGGCGACCCCAATACGTTTTCATCGCTACTCCCGACGCAGCCGACGACG
This sequence comes from Mesorhizobium sp. M7A.F.Ca.CA.001.04.2.1, assembly GCF_003998485.1. Classification (NCBI taxonomy): domain Bacteria; kingdom Pseudomonadati; phylum Pseudomonadota; class Alphaproteobacteria; order Hyphomicrobiales; family Phyllobacteriaceae; genus Mesorhizobium; species Mesorhizobium sp. M7A.F.Ca.CA.001.04.2.1. Next base: position 37,102 of record NZ_RZQT01000020.1, on the reverse strand, counting down.
CCACGAAAACGTTGCTATATTTCACGTTGGGCCAGTGAGGAAATCGATCTTCTTTATGGAAGGCATTTGCGCAATGGATGCATTCCCATGCTGACAGTCGTGCGTCAGGCCGGACAATGAGATACATCGATAAGAGCTGGACAAGGATGAGGGGATGACGTGCTTGCGACGGAGCAGGTGGGGCGAGAAGGCCAGTTCTTGCGGATTTCAACTTTGCGTGACGACAGCTCATCGGAGTCAAGGTGACACACGCCGGCAGCGGGGTGTCCGGGCGGTTTCCAGCCGCACAATCGCGAGACCGCTGACGCGAACAAAGCTCGGCTGTACTCGGCACGCGAAGAGAGCCTGCCAAGCCGTTGGAGCCCGGCCTTCCGGTGCGACGCAAGCCGCAGACTAGACCGCCCTCTTGTTACCCCAAAGCAGAACGTGCAGCTGCGGCAACACGCGGGCTTCGAACCACCTGTCGCTAGTCACCCTTTCGACAAGCCATTCCATTCGCATCATTATTCCGTCCAAGTCGACAGAGGCGTCTTCACTGCCAGGGCGCGGCGGCGTGTGATTGCCGGGTTGCAGATAGATCGGAAGGTGCGGATATCTCGCCGCGACTTCTTTGGCGTAGGCATAGTCACTCTCGTCGAAAACGACGAGCTTGAGCACGATTTGCGGCTTCTCTTGCGCCGCTTCGAGGCATGCATCAAACGCAGCCCAACGGGTCGTCATCTCGCTGGACGGCGGCTTTGGGCTAAGGGTCAGCACGTCAAGATCCGCAAACCACTCCCTCACCACGGAACCCTGCGTTTCCAGTGCAAAACGATAGCCCTCGCGATGGCCGCGTTCTATGAGGGGACCGAACGGCTGAATGGCCGGGTTGCCGCCTGACAAGGAGACCATAACCGGCCTGCCGCCGGAAAGCGCATGGACGGTTTGCCACACGGCATCGATCGGCATCGGTAGCCATTCATGGCGATACTGATTGTCCACCGCGTGAAGGCTGTCGCACCATGAACAGCGATAATCACATCCGCCGGTTCTGATGAACACCGTCGGCAAGCCGATGAGCACGCCCTCGCCCTGGATAGTCGGCCCGAATATCTCGCTCACACGGATTGCGGGATGCATGTCGGTCACGGACGGTATTCCGCCCAAGTTTTCGGTGTTTCGCTAACGCGCACGGCCGCGGTCTGCGGCAGACGTGCCTTGCACCATTCATAGAAATGTCTGGCCAGGCATTCCGCCGTGACCTTCTCATGTCCCAGCACGTCGTTGAGGTGCCGATGGTCGAAGCTCTCGTCAATGTAGCGTTTGAGCGGCGCCAGATCGTGATAGTCGCGCACGAAGCCGTGGGCGTCCAGTTCCTTGGCCGACAGCTGCACTACGACGACATAGTTATGCCCGTGCAGGCGCGCGCATTGATGGTTGGGAGGCAAGGAGGTGAGCTGATGCGAGGCCGAGAAGTGGAATTCCTTGCTGATGTGGAACATTACGCGCGCCTCCTGCGCAGCGCCTCAAGCCAGAAATCGGCGTCCTCGTAGTCGGTGGGATCAGCGTGCCCGGCGAGATGGAACGCTTCGCGCCGCTCGACGCAGGTCCCGCATCGTCCGCAGTGACGCACGCCGCCCTTGTAACAGGACCAGGTCTCAGCAAACGGGGTGCCGTATCTTGCGCCATCCGCAACAATGTCAGCTTTTCTGAGATTCACATACGGTGCATAGAGGCGTATCTGCGCATAGCCGTCGAGCGCGCGGTCTTGCATTGTCTGGAAAGCTTCAATGAAGGCCGGACGGCAATCGGGATAGATGAAATGGTCCCCACCATGCACGGCCGCCGCCACCGCTTCGGCGCTGTGGGCGGCGGCGAGACCGAAGGCGATTGCCAACATGATGGCATTGCGGTTCGGCACCACCGTAATCTTCATCGTGTCTTCGGCGTAGTGGCCGTCCGGCACGTCGATACTGCTAGTCAGCGCTGAGCCGGAAAGGCCACGGCCAATTTCGCCGATGTCGATGATCTGGTGCGGGACCTTCAGTCGCTGCGCGCAAAGAGCGGCGAAGCCCAATTCCTTCCTGTGCCGTTGGCCATAGTCGAAAGATAGAAGGCCGGTGAGTTCGTGCTCCGCTGCCACCATGTGAGCAAGGGAAACGGAGTCCAATCCGCCAGAGCAGACGGCGAGAGTCTTCATCATTGGTATCCTTGTTTTGACCGGGTAAGGCTGCGACCGGAGATTTCTCTGCGCCCCCACTACTCCAGCGACTCAGTTTTGTGAACCGGGAGAATTTGCGCTCAGCCCGATTGGAACGGGAGTGCGTCGCGTCCAACACGCGTGATCAATAAAAGTTGAGCGCTTCAGCAGTTTGTTTCGCATCGCGCCAACTTTCGCAACCTGCTGTCCGATCGTCGACTTCGAGACAAGGTGATGTTCGGCCGACATCGGCTGGCTCTTAATTAAGCCGCAGAACACATGTTGGCTTTCTGGCCTTCGCTTGTGCGGTTGGCGAGGGCGACATGGATGCCAGCAAATTTGACATTGGCGACATCCGCCTGGAGAACCCTGCGCGGCGCGATTGAGGCCGCAGGCGAGCCTGCTCTACCTGCCGCCCTACAGTCCCGACTTCAATCCGATTGAGAACGCCTTCGCCCAACCTAAGGCGCTGCTGCGAGCAAAGGCCGAGATAACCATCAAGGCTCTATGAGACTGACGTTGCCCCAGCAGTTTTGAGTTCGTTTCCGGCGTGGGTTGTGCCCTGCTGGGCGGGTGAAGCGACGGGCGCTGGCGCGGAGCCCTTGGCATAGCGCAGCGCGAGCGACCGTCGCGGATTGAAGGTGCTGGCGAACTTGGCCGGGGTCTGCCAGGGGGGAGTGCGGCCGCGCGGTGTTGTAGTCGGCGTGCCACAGGGCGATGGCTACGCGCGCCTGAGCCAGCGAGGTGAACAGCGTCTCGTTGAGCAGTTCATCGCGCAGTCGGCCGTTGAAGCTCTCGATGAAGCCATTCTGCATCGGCTTGCCGGGCGCAATGTAATGCCATTCGACGCGGTTCTGATCCGCCCAGGAGAGGATGGCGTTCGAGGTGAACTCGCTGCCATTGTCGCTGACGATCATCCTGGGCCGGCCGCGCTGGTGATGAGCCGGTCCAATTCGCGGGCAACCCGCATGCCCGAGAGAGACGTATCAACGATGAGTGCCAGGCACTGTCTCGTGCAGTCGTCGACGACGGCCAGGATGCGGAAGCGGCGCCCGTCGGTGAGCTGGTCCGATACGAAGTCGAGCGACCAGCGCTCGTCGGGCCTCAGCGGCACCAGCATCGGCGCCCTGGTCCCGATCGCCCGCTTGCGGCCGCCACGGCGGCGAACGGCGAGCTTCTCCTCCCGATAGAGCCGGAACAGCTTCTTGTGGTTCACGACCAGGCCCTCCCGCCTCAGCATCACGAGAAGACGCCGGTAGCCGAACCGGCGACGCTCCTGCGCGATCGCCTTCATCCGCTCGCGAACCTCCCGGTCGTCCGGCCTGCTGGTCTGGTAGCGAACCGTCATGCGGCAACAGCCGATGGCTTTACACGCCCGCCGTTCGCTCATCCCGAAGCCTTCCTTCAGGCGAGCGACAGCTTTCCGCTTGGCGGCGGGCGTCACCATTTCTTTCCCACAAGGTCCTTCAACGCGGCATTGTCGAGCATGGCGTCGGCCAAAAGCCGCTTCAGGCGCGTGTTCTCGTCCTCCAGCGCCTTCAGGTCGCCGAGCCTCGGAGACATCCATCCCGCCGAAGCGGGCCTTCCAATTGTAGATCGAGGCGTCGCTGACCCCGTGCTTGCGGCACAGATCGCCAACCGATACCCCGGCCTCGTGTTTCTTCAAAATTCCGATGATCTGCTCTTCAGAGAAGCGGCTGCGTTTCATGTCCTGGTCCTCTGGATGGGCCAGAACGAACTTCAAACCGGATTAGATCAGAGGGGCAAGGTCAGGACGCCTCGGCGCGGTCGTCGACCTCTTCACCCCAGCCGAATGTGCCAACTACTTCAAAGCCGCAGGATATGACCTGGATCAGATAGGACGTGCTCCAATGGTTTACACCTGACACAGGAGTCCGGCCCCCACAACCGTTTCGCAATGAGGAGCAGCGCTGCCGCTGCTCCTCCAATCACACGACGGATTCACGATGCGGCAACTCGAGCCATGATTTCGGATCGAATGGCCGATGCGGTGTATAGTGAGGCATCCAGCGGCAAATCTCCAAATGCCAGTTGACACAGAAGATAATTAGCACCTGCCTCTTCCAGCTGATCAAGGAGAGCTTTTCGGACAGAATCTGCCGTTCCCACGACGCACAATTCACTTTCAATTGCTGCATCGAAGTTCAAAGGCAAGTTTGGTGGAGTGGAAATGGCATTTAGTTCGTATAGAAATTTGAAGCTATTGAGCCATCGTTCATAGGCAGGTGCTGCGAGCAAATACGCATCTGTTTCAGAACGCCCTATCACCACCATTCGGAGCAATCCAAGAAATGGCGCTTGCTGGCCAATGTCAGCATCGTGAATTCGGGCGGCGCGGAACGCGTCGGTAACGCTGCGAACAGAAGTGGAGGGTCCGACGCAGGCGATGTTTGCCCCATTCGCAGCGGCCCAGCTAGCCGGCTCGGGTCGATTGGTGGCGATCCATGTCGGCGGATGGGGATATTGGTGAGGTCTCAACGTCAGCGGAACATCTTTCAACTCAAAGTGGCGGCCCTGATAAGAAAGCGTCCCGCCTTTCATCGCATTGATGAGAATCTCACTGGCCTCCGCATACTGTTCTGGTGCTGCTTCTACAGCAACCCCGAAGTATCCCAATTCAGTGGGAGCAGAGCCGCGCCCTATGCCGAGTTCAAGCCTGCCGCCGCTCAACTGATCAAGCATGCAGATCTCCTCGAAGGCACGCAGCGGATGATAGAGCGCAAGTAGCATTACCATGGGACCAACACGAAGACTGCGGGTTCGCTGGGCGACGCTCGCTAAGAACATATTCGGTGATGGACCTCTGCCATGCGGGGTACAGTGGTGCTCGGCGAGATGATACGCATAAAAGCCAAAGCCATCGCACGCTTCTGCTAGGCTCAGCCGATCTGCATATTGCTGTGCGATGTCATCGCCGTTTTCGTCCAGATGATCGAAGATGCCGAAGGTCAGGCCCGAAGCGGAAATTTTCTTCAATTAATTGCTCTCCAAATTACCAATTATTTGTTCGATAAAATCATAGCTCACGACATATCAACACCTATTACTTGATGCTTAATGTGAATCGACTTCATGCTTGTGAACACCGCGATTCTTCTTAAAGTTCATACAGACGCGTTCGGCGGCAGCAAGGAATTTGTCCATCTGCTCTGTGGTGCCAATGCTGACGCGAATACAGTTCTTCAAATCTACGTCAGGAAAGCTGGCGATGAGGATCGCCTGCTCTTTCAACGCGGCTTGCCAGCATGAGCCCTCCTGTCCCGCCGGCACACGGGCCAGCAAAAAGTTTGCGTGGGAGGGTGTTACGGAAAAGCCAAGTTGCAACAGCGCCAGGGTCACTCGCTGTCGTTCATGCTTGATGTGCCTGTGGTTCTCTTCGTAGGCGTGGCGATGCGCAAGAATGCTTTTCCCGACCGCCTGCCCGATCACGTTCATGTTGAAGACATTCTGGATGTTGCGCAGCCTGCCAATGATTTCTGGGTGACCGAAACCGAAGCCGACTCGCACGCCAGCGGCAGCATAGCTCTTTGAAAAAGTCCTCAAGATCAAAAGATTCGGATGTCTATTGACGAGGCGCAGGGCATTGTCGGGTGCGAAGTCAACGTAGGCCTCATCCAAGACGATCAAGCGATCTGCTTGCTCCACAAGGCGTTCGATTTCGGCCACCGGCACGAATGTTCCGGTCGGATTGTTCGGATTAGCCAACAGAATGAACTTCGCGTCTTTTGCGGGGCCGGACAGCAGTTTTTCTATCGGCAGGGGATGAGCTTCGCTCGATGCGATTTCGAGAAACTCGGCACCCTGCAACATGGCAAGTTTACGGTTGAACGAAAATCCGGGCGACAGCATTGCCACTCTATCTCCTGGGGCGAGGAAAGCTCTGTAGATGAGTCCGAGCAGCTCCGACGAACCGTTGCCGGCAATCACCTGATCTTTGGAAAATCCGTAAGCATCGGAGGCAGCTGCCCTTAAGCTGAGATTGTCGTCTTCCGGATAAAGATACTGGTGTTCGATCGCAGCAATTGCACTTTGCATTACGCTCTTCGGCAACGGAAACGGGTTCTCGTTCGTATTTAGCTTAACGCAATTTGCATCCGTCGCTGGTCCGTTGGACGAGAGAGCATCTAATTTGCTGGCCACCGGCGAAAAAAGCGAAAGCACGGTCTTCAGTTTTGCATCGCACATGTTCTTCTCCGTTTTTCAGTCCCGCAGGGCATGTGACATGAGGCAATCGTTGATCGTGACTTGATCGACGTTCGGCTATATCAGCGCTGCCTTCCCACCCTGGTGGGGATCGCCGACCACGGTTTGGATTTGACACCGGGAAGCTGTCGAGAACCTGATGACGACCCAACGTTTGGCCGACGGCCGATTCGGCGCAACAGACGGTGTTTCAACATCGCATCGTCCTCAAAGCCGCATGCAGGGCCTGCACGACAGCCCGTCTCCAGCGCCCGCAGATAGGTGGAAGCCGAAGTCTTGCCGAACCTCAGTTGCTCTGCCACCTGGCCCACCGGACTGCCCTGTTTATGGGTCAGGCGCAGGATATCTCTGACGCTCGTTCGTCTTGCTTGCTTCCGTCTTGGCATGGGCTCTCTCGGTTTGCTGATGAGAGAGCCAAATACCGGCTCATCTGAGCATGAGACGCAGGCCTGACGATATGGAGCGTCGCTGGTGGCGCGCGTAGCCAAGAGGGTTCGCCTCGCTGGCGGGGCATGCAAGACGGCGCACCTCCTTAGCCATCCTGTCCCATCGTCTCAGATCGTGAGGCGCACCTTATAGTCGGTGAGGAGATCTTGCAGGGTCAGGTTACGCCCTAGCGCTTAAGGTTGTTGGTCGCACCGAGCAAGCGCGGGACCTGTCGACGGACAACAGCGGTGCCACTGCCGGCACTAGGTCGTCCAGCATCACAGTGAACCGCGTACGTAGTATTTTGTCGTAGGCGGCATTCTGGATAGCCGGATACGGGCTCTTCACCCGCTGCACCACCGATTGCGGGATGATGTCGCGAGAAACATTCACGGATTTCGTGAAAAAAGTGTCCCCGCCGAAGAGCCCTACTCGCGGGGGCGGTGCAGCACCACCTCGGTGTCACTGTTCGTGTTCATGCGATGGACTAGGCCGGCCAGCTGTTGACGCAGCTCGCGGTAGTTGTAAGTCTCACCCGTGTAGACGAGCACCAAGTCAGGTCGGCCATCCTCCTGGAGCATCCTCGGCTGGCGGCCGCCCTGGATATCGATGATTGCCAGGCGGTGGTGTCCCAGCGCCGCAGGCCCGCCGATCCAAGTCCCCTCGTCGTCCGGACCGTGGTTCGCTATGGTGGCCGTCATATCGGCAAGCTCCCTTCGCGCATCGGGACCTCCGAGGTCTCGATTGAAGTCGATCCATTCACAGATGCCGCACAGGTTATGTCGCCGCATTTGGGCGAAGCAGATATAAGGCCAGTGGGAAACCATCGAGGCAAAGTGACGGATCTAGCCCAGCTACGATCCGCATCCGACATTGTCGGACATCGGACAGCACCGCGATTCGCTGCATAGGAAGCCTGGAGTCGCGATTTCCCCTGGGGGAATCAGCGCATGAAAGGAGAGCTGGGTCGTGTCTGCCGAAATGAGAAATTGCTCCCCCTTATTGCCTCACCGAGGAATGTTACCCAGCGCGATAGACGGACATGCCCTATTTCCCCCCGTTGCAGCTGAGGGAGATAGGGGCCAGCTCTTCATTCAACCCTCATGGAGGATGATCAGCCCAGCCATTTCCATGCGCCGGCCTTCACAAGCCGTGCACCATTCAGGTTCTTTTCCTTGAAGCGCGACGATCCTTGTCAGACGTCGCAACACTTGCTGCCGAGAGCACGAGCTCTTCCTCGAGCATGCCTTGATCTTCGCCTCGAACGGCTCGCACATGCTGGGTTTCAACGACTTCGCAGAGGTTGATATTCTGCAGTGACTTCGTCTCGCTGCTGCACGGCATTGACGCTGGGAGCCATGCTCGCGGGGCGCAATTGTGCTGAAGCCGGTGCCCACGGCAACGTTTCTTAACCCGCCCCAGATCCTGGCGTTTGGCTATTTGCGACATTCGTGTCCGGCTTCGGACAAAGGCCGGGTTTGCCGAACGGAGTCGCACCCAATTTCCAGTGCTGCTTGAGCAATAATATCGACCGGCATTACTGCACAACACGAAAGTTGCTGCAAAAACCGAAGTGAACCCAAGGCATCGGGTCAATTGGCATGGCGCTTGCGACTCGGTCGATAGAACGCAGTCAAAATCACGGTTGCAGACCATGCCTACCTCTCAAAGCTCGATAAAGCACGCGAGCAAAATTCCCCGTCTCCGCGGAAGCTCGTCGCCGTTAAACGTGCCTGCTCGGGGGCGGTCTTGCACAAGACCGGTCCGAGGCAACCACGCCAAGGCGCGAGGCTGCCGGAACTGTCGACCGAAGTCGATGCCGCTTCAGTTTAACCGAAAAATGCACCGTATCACTTTGGCCTGGAAGCAAATCAATGACCTATAGAAAGAACGTTCCTCTCGTGACCTTTCGCACGCGTGTTCGCGATGAGTCGATCGGGGGGCCAAATCCTTATCGGTGGGAGAACAAGACCTCCGACGATTATTTCGGGGGCAAGCGCATCATCCTGTTCTCGCTGCCTGGCGCCTTCACCCCGACCTGCTCGACCTTCCAACTGCCCGATTTCGAAAAACTCTATGATCAATTTCTGGAACTGCGAATTGACGCGATCTACTGCGTCTCGGTCAACGATGCTTTCGTCATGAATGCGTGGGGAAAGTCCTTGGGGCTGCAGAAGATCGAGCTGATCCCAGACGGGTCGGGCGAGTTCACGCGCAAAATGGGCATGCTGGTCGCGAAGGACAATCTGGGCTTTGGCATGCGCTCCTGGCGATACGCCGCTCTGATCGACGATGGCGTGGTGGAGCAGTGGTTCGAGGAGGAAGGCTTCTGTGACAACTGCGAGACGGACCCCTATGGCGTTTCATCCCCGCAAAACGTTCTCGACAAATTGAAGGCGGCGGCATGACCCAGAAGTGGAAAGTCTCACACAACCCAAGCACACACTAGAGCCTCCTCGGCAGATCACGGTTCAACATGCATCTCTCAGCAAGCCTGCTTCAACGCCAGAAGCAACGTATGGTCTTATCGCCTCAAGCCATTGAAGCTATTCGCTTGCTGCGATTGACGCATACTGAACTCCATCAGCTCGTGCAGCAGGCACTCGAGAAGAACCCCGTTTTGAAGCCTGACCCGTTTGACGACGATTCGCCGCTGCCAGGGGTGGATCAGCGGAGCAGTCAAAGCAGAAGCGAAATCGGCGAATCGCCCATTGGCGGGCCGTCTGGCGGGCGCGGGCAATGGAAGTCGCAACGCAGTAGCGGCAACGATCGACCTGCCGTCGAGGAGTTTACCGCCCACACCGAAACATTGCACGACCATGTCGCCCGCCAGGTCGCCCTCACCCCGTTCACCCCCCAGGAGCGGCTGATTGCCGGACAGCTCGCCGCTCATCTGGAGGACACTGGCTATCTTCAGGTAAACCTTTTCGATCTGGCCAGGAGGTTAAACGTTCGGCAAGCTGATGTGGAACGGGTCATCGGAATCTTGCAGCAATTTGATCCGCCGGGCATTTTTGCGCGAACTCTCAGCGAATGCCTGGAGATTCAGCTGCGCCAGCAAGACCGGTTCGACCCGGCTATGGCAGCTTTGGTCGCCAATCTCGAGATGCTTGCACGGGGGGATTTTCAGGGATTGAAGCAGCGTTGCGGAGTCGACGAGGAGGATCTCCTCGACATGAGGAACGAAATCCGCGCGCTCGATCCCAAGCCTGGAGACCGGTTCCAGTCCGGGACGCCGGAAACCATCGTACCGGACGTCTGGGTAATGCCCTCGTCCGAAGGTGGATGGCGGGTGGAGCTTGATCCGGCCACGCTGCCCAAAGTGTTGATCAACCACACCTATGTCGCCGAAATCTCGCAGCTGACCAAGCAAAATCCGGAAGGCAAAGCGTTTCTCGACCATTGCCAGGAAACAGGGAACTGGCTGATCAGCAGTCTCAAGCAGCGCGCTAAGACGATCCTTAAGGTTGCGAACGAAATCGTGCGCCAGCAGGATGCCTTTTTTACACACGGCGCCGCCCATCTGCGGCCTCTCTGTCTCAAAAATGTCGCTGACGAGATCGGCATGCACCAGTCGACGGTAAGCCGGGTGGCTTCGAACAGGTACATGTTAACTCCGCGCGGGGTGTTCGAGCTGAAGTATTTTTTCGCTGCGCCAATCGCATCCTGCGAGGGCGGCGATGCGCACTCCGCCAAAGCTGTCCGCCATCGGATCAAGGCAATCATAGCCGAAGAATCGCTCGACAAGGTACATTCCGACGAAGACATCGTTGCTCAACTCAAGGAGACCGGCATCGATGTCGCTCGCCGTACCGTCACCAAATATCGCGAGGCGATGAACATCCCTTCCTCCATACGACGGCGCCGCGATAAGCGTTTGTCCGCAGCTGCGATCAAGCGAAGTGACTAACCGACATTCGTGGTCGGCGAGAGGCAACTCTCAACTTCCTCCGGGCCGAAGCAGCTTTCGAAGTCATGGCATTCCCCGCAACTGGGTGCTGTGCATGACGAAAAGCCTTCGGCCTCACACAGCTTGCGGTAAAAGTACTTTTTCCATTTCATGTTTTCTGTGTTGCCTGCCGCCAGCGCGGGAAAATGTCTGGCAAGCAGGCGGCTGAGCTCAGCGCGATTTGAGAGGCCAAGATCCCGCCAAAGATGGTCCATGCGCATCGCACGCCGGGCGATGATCTTGGCCAAGCGGGCGCTCGCCGGGTCGGCCGGCGCAGCATGCGCTAGCAGCAGCCGGCGTAGCAGTTCCTCTTCCAGTTCCGGCTCGGGCTCGCTCAACTCCTCCAAAGCGAATACGCTGCTGGAGGTAGACGGGAAAGTTGCGGCCAAGACATCACGCAATTCGACAGACGAAAGGCCTGTCCCCTCCGTCGCCAACACCTCGCCCGCCTGGACCTCCTCAAGCGAACGTGAATGTACGCAGGGCAGCACATGCTGATCGAAGCTCCTCCCTAGCTCGGACCCACGCCATTGCGCGCTGGATAGGCAGCCATCATCGTAACGGCCGGCTTCAGCTTCCGGCATGACAAAGCGCCTTGTTGACCGCAGGGATGATCTTGTCGCCCCAGAGCTCGATCTGGCGCAGCATCGTCTTTTGGTCGAAGTCGCCCAATTGAGTCTGAACTGCGATCTGGTCCGGTTTCAAGATATCGATCTCTTCCAGCAGGCGATCAATCACGCGATTTACGCTGCCAATCGGCAAATTTTTGCGCATGGTCTCGAAGGACAGATCCTGCTGGGTCGGTGTCTCCTGCAGCAGGTAGCCATCGTGGCTCTGTTGGCGGCGCTGATGCAGGGCTTCAGAAAGCCGGCGCTGGAAGCGGGCATTGTCGAGATAGCTGTTGATCTCCAACTCGTCGTGGCTGGCATAGCAGCAGCGCAGCAGCGATATCTTGACGTCGGTGACGTTCTTTTCCTCGGATGCCGCCGCCCTCTCGACTGATTCACGCAGTGTGGTCAAAGTCTCTAAGCCGTCGTGGAAGGCTGTGACAAAAAAATTGTGCCCCTCGCGGTAGGCCCGAGCCATCCGTGCGGCTCCGCCAGCGATCCAGATAGGCGGCGTCGGCTGCTGGACTGTGCGGACCGAAATCGCTGTTGGGGGGATCTTCTCATATTGGCCGTCGTGTTCGAAGACGTTTTGGTTGAGGCCCTTGAGAATGATGTCCAGGTATTCCGAAAAGACGGCCGGCGCCTCATCGATGTCCACGCCGAACCGTTCGAACTCGAACTGCTGGTATCCCAAGCCTACGCCGAGCTCGAGACGGCCGTTCGCAACGATGTCGGCGAAGCCGATCTCGGACAGCAGGCGCTGCGGTTGGTAAAGCGGCAGCACGCAGACGGCAGTGCCCAGGCGAATCGTGCTTGTCAAGCCGGCGCAGTGCGCCACCATCATCAGCGGGGATGGTATGAGGCTGTAATTGTTGAAGTGGTGCTCAGCAAACCACGCGGTGTTGAACCCAGCCTGCTCCGAAGCGACGGCCTGTTCGATGGAGTTGCGGATGACGCTTTCTGAGGATTGGTGATAGCCACGCTGGGCGGCCAGAATGAAAGTGGCAAATTCCATGATTTCTCCTCGTTATGGACACGTCAGCCGACCGGGAATGTGCTCGGCATGCGCATGCTTGGATCTCAAGCACCTCAGGTGCGTCGTGGAGCCGAGGCTTCATAATGCTCGGCCGGTCGCCCTGGGAAGGCCTGGCAATTAACCTGCGGCCTCCGCAAAACATTCGTCATAGAGCTCGCTGGCGTTTCCCGCATCACCGAACGAGGTCCAGCCGCCGTCCACGTAGAGGATCGAGCCGTTGATGTATGAGGCGTCAGACGAAGCAAGGAAGAACGATGCATCTGCGACGTCTTCTGGCCGTCCCATCCTGCCCATGGGGATGCGTCGTCCGATTGCTGTCAGGTCGATGCGGCCGGCTTTGGCCAACTGAGCAAGTGCGGGCGTGCGGATGTGGCCAGGAGCGACGGTGGCTGTCCGAATTCCGACCGGCCCGAGTTCGGCCGCCATGCAACGGGTCAGCATATCCATCCCCGCCTTGGAGGCGCCGTAGGCATGGCGCGGCGCGAACGGCAGAAAGCTGTCGATCGACCCGAGATTGAGGATCACGCCGCCCGGGCGCATAGCCTTGATCGCTTCGCGCGCGCAGGTGAAGGCGCCGGTAAGGTTGACATCCAGGACGTGTTCGAGCTGTTTCGACAGTTGCTCGATCGCAGGCACAATCCTGTCGGCGGTATCAGCACTATTGACCAGAACATCGATATACCCGAAGCGTCCCCTCAGTTCTTCGAACATCGACACCACATCGCTCTCGACGGCCACGTCCAGCGATTTCGCCAGATGCTTGCCGGGGAGCGATGTAGCCAGCTCTGCCGCTGCAGTGCCATCTTTATCAGCAATCACGACGGTGTCGCCGTTCGCGGCAAAGCGGCGAGCGACGGCCGCGCCAATGCTTTTTGCGCCACCGGTGACGAGCACGATTCGCGCATCTGTGCATTCGGCCGGACAGGAGAGCTCGGCTTGAAGCGCACCACCCACCGGCGGGTGAGCATCCCCCGGCTGGTTGAATGACATCCAGCCTCCGTCGACTGCCAGCACCGAGCCGGTGATGTAGCGCGCCTGCGTGCTGCTCAGAAAACGCACGACCCTGGCGATCTCGTCGGGGCGAGCCAAGCGCCCCATCGGCACGCGGCGGCGTATCGCCGCGAGGTCCATTTTGCCAGCGCGTGCCAGTTCTGTGACCATTGGGGTGCGGACGGAGCCCGGCGCCACCGCCGTGACGCGGATTCCTCGCATAGCCCACTCGCATGCAAGGGATTTTGTCAACGAGATCACGCCAGCTTTCGAGGCTGCGTAGGCGTTGCGCCTGGGATTGCCGACCACGCCCGCCATCGAAGCCACATTGACGATCGCACCGCCCGGCTTCATGCGCCGCGCCGCTTCCCTGGCCATAACGAATGGCCCAATAAGGTTCACTGTCACGCCGCGTCGGAAGGTATCGACAGCGGTGTCGATGATCCTATCCATCGTGGGTCCAACCGCCGCATTGTTGATGAGGACATCGATTTGCGCGAAGCGTGCTTCGACCTGGCCGAAAAGTGAGAGCATGTCCTTCTCTCGCGACACATCGCACTCCAGACCGACGTGCGGCGACCCGAGATCCCGAGCCAGTTCAACCACACCACTGCCCGGAAGGTCCACCGCAACTACAGTGTCTCCGTCCGCGGCAAGGATATCGACCAGGGCACGGCCGATCCCGCCCGCAGCGCCTGTGATGATTACGGTGCGTGCTGCCAGTTTCACGAGAGCTTCTCCACGATGACCGCTTGTGATCTCAGCCCATCAACCTTGGGCGGAATGAAGGGCCGAGCCAAATCGTTCCAGTGACCGCCAGTTGCGGCCCCACACAGATGTCGTTCCCGTAGGGCGCTCATCCTCCATTTCTACCCACTTATGCAGCTCCCAGTTGGGGACCCTCGACGCCATCTTGGTCGGTGGGGATGTGACCCTTGAGCAACTGGTAGATGGGATCGTCTGGATGTGGTGCTCCAATCGGCTGTCGCCGGCCGAACCTATCTGCCTCAAGAATCGCTGGCGGGATTTGCTCCTCAACCCAATCGTAGACGACTGTCCGTTCCGCAATTCGCCACTCGTCCTGCCTCTTCTGAAACAGATCGCAGTAACGGCCGCAAAGCAGCGTCTGACGTATTTCTTGGTCTGTATCCGGTCCGCGTTGCAGCGCGGTGAAATAGCTCTCGACCGCGGCCTCTGCTGAACTGATGAAGTCGATCAGGCTGTTCGTGATTTGATGGATGTTACGGTGCCCCGGCAGACCGAGAGCAAATTGGATGAAGTCCTCTGCCGGTCCGCAATAGGGACCGTGCCTGTCATACGCTTCGGGCCAGTATGCGCTACGCAGCGCCGCCTCATCGGCGCGGTCTATCCCGCGGCAGTACCGATACAGGCAGTTGCGGATCGCCTCTCGGTCACGCAGTTCGGTAATTTTCGCGTGGTCGACAGGGTCTGTCGCGAATTGTATGATTGTTTTGTCCTTCCCGATGCCAGTCTGCACTTTGCGTGTGTCTCTCTCTACAACTGAGTTAGCGGGGGGCTCGTCAACTTCCAGAGCTTGTTCGGGGCAGGCTCGTACCCCTTTTGAGGCAAGCAGTTGCTCCCCATCGGCAACATCAATATCACCGGGCAAGATGTAGCCGGCGTCATCAAGCTTGAAGACTCTCGGCGCCCGCGCCCAGCAGCGCGCATGACCCTGGCATCTGGCTTTATGTACGACGACACGCATAGCGAACTCCAATGTCGTTGGCTGAAACTTCAGGACCAGTCCAGGATCAGATTCTCGATCCCGAACACATGGCCGCCGAAGGTGATAGGTTCAGTCCCTGTCTTGATCCGAAAGGCTGGGATGCGCGCCAGCCACTCCTCCAGGCCAATGACAATCTCCCGCCGGGCAAGGTGTGAGCCAAGACAACGATGGGGACCATAGCCAAAGGCAGCGTGCCGGTTGTCCTCGCGCGCCAGATCGATCTCATTCGGGCATTCGAATTCCGCCGGGTCACGATTGGCAATCATCGTGGCACAGGAAACATAATCTCCCTTGCGGATCGGCGCGCCTTTGAAGTCGACATCCTTCGTTGCCACTCGGATCATCTGAATGGTCGAATAGGCGCGCAGCAATTCTTCCGCAGCGACGGCAATCCGGTCAGGTTCGCTTCGTAGCAATTCCTGATCTTTGGGGTTGCGCGCGAGATGGGCCAAGTCGAAGCATATGGCTGCTGAGACCGTGTCGAGTCCCGCGACGAACACAAGCACGCCGATGCCACGGACTTCTTCGTCACTGAGCAGACGACCCTCGACCTTTGCCTTCACGATGAAGGTCATGAAATCATCGACCGGCTCCTTGCGGCGCTCGGTGGCAAGTTCGTCGATGAAGGCCACGATCGCCCGGGCTGCGGGTGGTCGTTGCTCCTTATCGCCGTGGAGCAGATCTCTAGCCCAGCCGACAAATGTTTCTAGTCCGTCGTCCGAAAGCCCAATAAAGCGAAGGAAGATATTGACCGCGAACGGAACTGCAAAATCCTTCATGATGTCGCAGCTCGTGCCTGATGCGGCGATCCTGTCGATCAGCTTGATCGCTCGTTCCCGGACAGCCGGCTCCAATGCCATTACCCGCTTTGGCGAAAGCAGCGGATTGAGCAATGAGCGAAAAACACCGTGGAATGGCGGATCGAGCTCAAGCGGGATCATCGGCCAGCTCTCGCCGAGCACAGAGGCGAAGATGCTGCGATGGCTGGAAAACGTTTCGGTGTCCTGCAGCACCCGGCGCTGGTCGCTCGCGCGAGTGATGACCCAGGTACCCCGACCGTCGCGCGTGTTGCTGGTTGAATAAAAGATCGGAGGCCCGGCATGAACGCAAGCAACCGCTGCATGCGGATCCCCGTTAGCCGTCGGCAACATGCCGGGCGACGTAAACAGGTTGAAGTCCCTCACCATTTCGGGCGGGACATGATCTGGAACCGGCCGCGATTTAACCGCGCCAGAATCGAGAGACCGTTCATGAGATGCTGTCGTTTGCATGCAATCGTTGGTGCAAGCTCCGTGCCGAATTCGTCTTTCGATAATCCTTGCCGTTTTGCTGGGCAACAGGTGGCGCCTGTGCTGACTTACTGGTCGGGATTGCAACATTCTTGTCCAGCGTCGGACACAGAATGTAGAAAGCTAGACACCGACTTGGAGCAACTCAACTGGTGGGATCGTGAACTGGCCCCCGTTTCGACCGGACAGTTGGCATAACGCGGGAGGCTTGAGGCTATCCTCAAGCACAGGCTTATGGCTGACGATTATCGACGGATCGAACTGATCACCGGTGAGGCACGGCGCCGACACTGGACGACCGAGCAGAAGCTTCAGATCATCGAGGAAAGTTTTCTTCCGGGTGAGACGGTGTCGTCGGTCGCCCGGCGACGTGGCGTCGCGCCAAATCTGCTGTATCGTTGGCGCCGTCTGTTGACGGAAGGCGGAGCGGCGGCGGTGGGATCGGACGAGCCTGTGGTCGGGAGTTCGGAAGTGCGACGGCTGGAGGAGCGCGTTCGCGACCTCGAACGGCTGCTCGGCCGCAAGACGATGGAGGTCGAGATCCTCAAGGAGACGTTGGCAAAGTCGGAGTCAAAAAAACCGAGCTTGCGGCTCTTGTCGCAGCCGAGGGACGGTTCCCGATGAAGGCGGTTGCCGAGACAATCGGGGTGGCCCGCTCCCATCTCCATGACAAGGTGCATCGCGCGAAGAAGCCCCGCAGCCCCTATTGCAAACAAGAGGACGACGCGCTGGTGCAGCTGGTCCGCCGCCTGATCGACGAGCGCCCGACCTATGGCTATCGCCGCATTACGGCCCTGGCGAACCGGGACCTTTCCAAGGCCGGCAGCCCGCCCGTCAATCACAAGCGGGTCTTCCGCATCATGCGCCAGAACGGCATGCTGCTGGCCAGGCACACGGGCCGCAGAACCGGCCGTGTCCACGACGGCAAGGTCATCGTCATGCGCTCGAACCTGCGCTGGTGTTCCGACGGGTTTGAAATCTCGTGCTGGAATGGGGACCTCATCCGGATCGCGTTCATCATCGATGCCCACGACCGCGAGATCATCGCGTGGCATGCCGTCGTCGGATCGGGCATCAGCGGTGGCATGGTCCGGGACATGATGCTGGAGGCCGTCGAGAGCCGGTTCGGCGCCCTTGCAGCGCCGGCGCCGCTCGAATGGCTGACAGACAATGGCAGCGCCTACACCGCCAAGGAGACGCGCGACTTCGCCACCGCGCTCAATCTCATTGCCTGCTTCACGCCAGTCCAAAGCCCGGAGTCGAACGGCATGTCGGAGAGCTTCGTCAAAACCTTCAAACGCGACTATGTTCGCATCAATGCCTTGCCGGATGCGGTCACCGCGCTCGGCAAGATCGCCGGGTGGTTCGAGGACTACAACGAGAACCATCCTCACTCAGGGCTCAAAATGCGCTCCCCGAGGGAGTTCATCAGGGCACAAACTAAATAGCCGGCTGTCCGGTCAAATAGGGGCAACTCCAGATCGCTAGCCGATCATGTGCCCGGGGAGCATCCAGTTCGAAAGCTTGCGCTAAGCGGCTTGGTGACTTGGCCGAGGTCACCAGGTGGAAACGACCAACACTTGGGGTGAGCCTAGTGGCGCTCCCCTCGATGATGTCTGGCGGGGTGGTTAGCCGCCTCCGTGGGACAAGATCAGTCTACACGAATGGACTATAGCCTCTCCTCGCATGCCTCATTGGCCGTCCTTCAGAGCCGGTCACACGAGCTTTTGTCTTTCAGCAGGGCGTTTTTCTCGCCAGCTACAGAGCCACACCGACGCCATTAATGAGCGTCCAGTCGACGGGTTGGATGGCCCTGTCCATCTTGCCCAGCACCTTGGCTTCGCATTTGCCGGTGCGGCGGAAGCCTTCAAGACGCAGTTCTTGACCTTCTCCAGATCAGCCTCGGACGGATATCGGCAAGGGTTCAGCTCGTCCTTTTGAACTTGCGCATCTTCGTGTTGGCCAACCCCAGGCCGCCCGACATATTTGCGGTCTATCCGGCACCTCAACTTCGAACAACCTTGCGGCAAGCTCTTGGGATAGACCACGCTCGTGCCTCCACCACCCGCTCAGCAGAGCCAGATTTGTCGTTGATGGCACGGAACTTGCGCAGTCATTCGCAGATGCGTCACGGACCGAGAGTGTCGTCCCATGAATTCGATCACCAAAAAGGCCGCCCGACGTTGCTGGGACCGCCTGCAATTACCTTATCCCAGAATTGGGAGCAACGGCTTCAAAAGGGATAACTCATCACCTCAATTTTGTCGATCGCGCGGCCATCGAACCGCAGCCATCCATCAGACTTCCGCCTCGTTGCACTCATTGCGACCGCCTTGGTGCTTGCGACAACCGCTCAATTCTGGCTGCCAGGATAACCACATATGGCGACGGAACTTCCTGCTTCAAAGCAATATAGAGATCGTCGATCATCCCCCCATCAAGGCCTCAATCGAGGACACCGCGTTCGGCTTGCTTGGTTCGCAGTGAACAGACCGCACTTCACGAATGCGATCGATGCGACCGCGCCGAGAACTCTCCCGCATTGTCGACGGTTGGGTCCGTCGGCCCTCCGATGAGGCCTCGGATGCGTCGGGCGCCGAGGCCTCGACTGATGCCGACTGGCCGCCGCCGGAAGGTCTCGCGGCTTTGATCCCCGGCGATGTAGCCACCCCTGCTGCAACACTAGCCGGAGAACTCATTCATGACCGAATCGGCGACAGATTTAGTGGACGCGGCTTTGTTCGACCGAGATCGGCTTGACCCAGAAAGTCTCTATCAACGTTCTGGCCCTGCATGGGGTGCCATCATTTCGCTTTCCTTCGGCACCTTCGGGCTTGTGACGGCAGAGTTTCTGCCCGCCAGCGTTCTGACACCGCTCGCGCATGATCTCCGTATCACCACGGGCACGGCTGGACAGGCGCTAACAGCGACCGCAATCGTCGCGGCGATCTCGGCACCGATAATCGCCTTCGTGACAAAGCGTCTGGACCGCAGGGTCGTCATCTGGGCGATGACGCTCCTGCTGATCCTGTCGAACGTTCTGGCAGAGGTTGCGGGGTCGCTGCCGGTTTTGCTGGCGGCACGCGTCGTCCTTGGCATATCGCTTGGTGGTTTTTGGTCAATTTCGGCAGCGTTGGCGATGCGGCTGGTTCCAAGTCACCTCATGCCGCGCGCCATGTCGATCATCCTCACCGGCGTTTCTGTCGCCTCCGTCTGCGCGGCTCCAATCGGCGCTTATGTCGGTGACATTTGGGGATGGCGAGCCTCGTTCAAGGTCGCCGCAATCGTGAGTGCCGTTGCGCTGCTCGTGCAACTCGTAACCATTCCGCCACTGCCTCCGATCGAAGTGCGCAGATTCCGCAGTCCGCTGGATGTCGCGAAGAATCCGGCGATGAAGGTTGCGGTGCTAGTCGTGCTATTGGTCGCTTCCGGCCATTTTGCCAGCTTCGCCTACATCCGCGCCTTTCTCGAGAGCGTTCCTGCGCTCGAAAAGAAGTCAATCCCGCTCGTGTTCCTTGCTTTTGGCACGGCCGGCGTCTTCGGCAATTTAGCCGGCGCATTCCTCACCAAACACAGTCTCAAGGCGGTCGCGGCCCTGCCGCCCCTGCTCATTGCCGTAGCCGCTGTCTCGCTCCTGACCATGGGAGCATCGGCCTTGACCTCGGCAATTGCAGTTGCCGTATGGGGCTTTGCTTTTGGCGCGGTCCCGGTCGGATTGCAGACATGGATGGTGCTACGCGCCGCTCCGAAACAGGCCGAGAGCGCTGGTGTACTGATGGTCATAACCTTCCAAGTGGCCATCGCAGCCGGCACAACTTTCGGTGGCCTATTGGTGGATCACACGGGTATTGCCAGTGTCTTTGTCTACAGCGCGGTTGCCACGTTCCTCGCTGTCTTGACAGTATTTTTGCTCGGCCCCAACCGCAAAACCTGACCGCCTGGTGGGGAGTGACGGTCGGCGGCGTTCACGCTATTGTCACCTCTGAGCTCGGCCCAAAGGCCGCGGCTTCGTCGTAACCATGCGGTCGATGGGGCAGCGCCAAATTGCTTCCTGCTCATCGCGTTGCGATAATACAGCGCGCTTATTGCGTCATCGTGTCCCCGGTCTCGGCTTCAATGCCCGGCTACTGGCTGCGGAGGCAGATGGGCGCCGGCGTCCCACCGACGACGATCGGTCTTTTCTCATGTAGCTGTCGGGGAAACGAGGCAGGTTTTCCGCCAGAACCCGCCAGTCGTCGCGCTCGCGTTCGCCTTCCTTGCGCGCACCGAACAACTGGATGATGATCTTGCCGTCGGACCCATATGCTTCGAGCGAGGTGACGTGACTGTCATTGGTCGGCTTGCGCACGGCCCAAACCTCACGGATTTGGTGGGTCCTGAGATGCAGCCGGAACGTTTCGTCCAGCACATGGATGCACGGCCCGATCTGCTTGACCGACTTGATTAAGCCGGAATGGGTCTGGATAGAACCTCGGTTGCCGACGAAGCACATGATCGGCAATTCGTCTTCGGCCGCACGCTGGAGCACGGCGCCAACTGCGGCATTGTCGAGCAGCCAAGCGTAATCCTGGCCGACCATGCGCAAAGCCTGGCAGCGGCTGAGCTTGAGCGTCTTTAGAAGGTTGACGTCAGTCAGCCGGCTCCAGTACTCGCGTAGGTCGTCCACCGTGCCGGCCCAGTCCGCAGTCCTCGCCCCCAGGTCGGCTACTCTCGCCTTAAGCGACATGGTCGGCTCCTGGTTGGCGGATACGAGCTCGGCCACCAGCTTTCGATAGGCATGAAGGTTGGAGACCGGCCTGAGATGCACCTTATGCACTGCTGCGCCGGCGGCGTCGAAGAATTGCAAACTGCGCTGGATTCCGCCGCGATGGCGCCTTTCAACAGCGAAACCATACCTCCAAGCCTGCGGGAAGACGCGAAGGTCGAATTCGTCACCAAGGACCATGGCGTGATTGTTGCCGGTTATCACTCTGTTGAAGACGCTAATCTTTTCGTGCACGGCACCTTGATTGCAGGTCAGCGCCGTCACTTCGCCCACGAATTCGAGGCCCGTCAGAAGGTGATTCATGCGCGGGTCGATGCGTGCCGCGCCGAAACCGCAATGGGCCGCGACCAGTTCCGCTTCCGAAATGGCCAATTGGGCGGCGAAATCACGCGCGGGAATGTTCGGACAGACTTCCCACGCACGCCGGATTTCGTTGGGCGACCGCTTCTTGCGCTGATCCATGTTTTTACCCCTGCCCCGTTCTTCTTTTGACGATCGATCGAAAAACGGGCCTCAGGGGTGTGCACGGCGGACGCGATCGATCGTCAGGCACATGCCAGTCGAATCCTGTCTCCGGGCGGTCAGCGGCCAATCGCCGGTAGAGAGCGATTGTTGGGTGGTCGGCGCCAATCGGCCGATCGAGCATTCGGGTACCACCGGCGGTGCTGCTTTCCCACTTAAGGCGGGTCTGATGGATCATATTGCTTTCCTTCGTTCTTCGATTGCGAGGGCAACCCAAAGGTGAATCGGCCGGCAATTTTGCCGCCGCAACGAAGGCTTCACAAAAATCGTGCCAGTTGCTCCGCGGCAAGCTCTGAACATCTTTGGCTCTGTTCATTGCTTTACGCGTGAGTGCATCGCGAACTCAGGCGCCCTTCCTGTGACGCGGACGCGACAAACCCGACAGTAAGTGTCGGTTGTCGGACGTCTCCCCAGCAATCGAGCATAAGAGACGTCGGGATGTCCTACGGTTTTTGACACGTCTTCCCTTTGGCACGGTCCATGCGAGATGATCCGCGAAAACGCCGGACCGAGGAGAAATCGAGCCATGATTACGCTCACCGACAACGCTGTTGCCGCCATCAAGGCCGCTCTTTACCGCGCCAGCGAGCCGGCGGAAGGATTTCGCATCATGGTCCATGCCGGCGGCTGCACCGGCTTCCAATACTCAATGGGCCTGGAGAGCGTCTCACGTGAGGGCGATGCGATCATCGAGCGAGATGGGCTCAAGGTGTTCATGGATAGAGGCTCCCAACCCCATGCCGCCGGCATGACCGTGGACTTCGTCACTGGGCTCGAAACATCCGGCTTTGTTTTCGATAACCCCAATGCGCGTGAGACGTGCGGCTGCGGCAAGTCCTGCAAATGATTGCGAGGGAACAGGCTATGTTCGACAATAGCGACGCCAAGGAATACTGCGTCGAACCGGTAACCGCCGGCGCTCTGGAACCGGCCGACACGCACTGTCGGCCCGGAACAATTGCGTTCGGTGATGCGCCAAATCGCGATCATCGATCGTTGCCGTGGGCAAGCAAACAAAATTGCCCGAAACAGCTGAATTCCCGGCGGATGCCGCCACCAAAGGGCAATGTCGACAGCGACCGGTCAGCAAGCCATCGCTCGCCCGGCCGCCCACCTTACCAGATACGATATGCGCCAGAGGTTCAATGGCCGCCCGCCTACCCTTGAATCATTTCAGCAGTTGAAGGATCACTCCCATGAACCCTGTCTATCTCGACAACAACGCAACGACGCGGGTTGATCCTGCAGTCGTTGGAGCGATGTTGCCTTTCTTTACGGAGCAATTTGGCAATCATTCGTCCATGCACGCCTATGGCGCATCGGTTGCTGAAGCCGTGAGAAAGGCGAGGCAACAGTTGCAAGCCCTCATCGGCGCGGGATTCGAGGACGAGATCATCTTCACCTCGGGCGGGACTGAAAGCGACAGTACAGCCATCCTTTCGGCGCTGGAGGTGATGCCCGACCGAACGGAAATAGTGACTTCCGCGGTTGAACATCCGGCCGTTCTGAAGTTGTGCGCGCACCTTGAGAAGACGCGCGGCGTCAAGGTGCACATTATCCCAGTCGATCACTACGGCCGGCTCGACCTGGACGCCTACAGAACCGCCCTCACCCCACAAGTGGCAATCGTCTCGATAATGTGGGCGAACAATGAGACCGGTACGATCTTTCCCGTGGTTAAGCTTGCCGATCTAGCCAGGGAAGTCGGCGCGCTTTTCCACACTGATGCAGTGCAGGCGGTCGGAAGGCTTCCGATTGAGCTGAAATCGACCGCGATCGACATGCTGTCGCTCTCCGCCCACAAGCTGCATGGTCCAAAGGGGATAGGCGCGCTTTATGTAAGACGTGGCGTGCGCTTCTCCTCCATGATCAAGGGTGGGCACCAAGAGCGCGACCGGCGTGCAGGCACTGAAAACACACCCGGCATAGTCGGACTGGGCATGGCGGCCGAACTCGCCTTGAAATTCATGGACGAGACAAAACGAATAAAATGGTTGCGCGACCGCCTTGAGAACGGGATCATCCAGCGCATCCCAAACACATCCATCAACGGCGATCCGCAAGAGCGATTGCCAAACACTGCAAACATTGGATTCGAAGGTATCGAAGGCGATGCAATTCCAATTGTCCTGAGCCGGCTGGGAATCGCCTGTTCCGCCGGGTCCGCCTGTGCCTCTGGCTCACTGGAACCGAGCCATGTTCTGATCGCTATGAACGCGGCATGTGGGGCAGTCCGCTTCTCCTTGTCGCGTGACAACGGCGAAGATGACGTAGACCGCGTGCTTGAGGTCCTGCCTGCGATCACCGAGAAGCTACGGGCCGTTCCCAGTGCTGGACTGTGCGGGCGAGGTGCAGAACAGCTTCATTCCGGCCCGGGTCCGAGCGGCACAATAGCCGACAAGCCGTGAGGTCTTCCTCAACGTGACGACCCTGCGCAATGGAGAGCAGTCAAACTCGGGGTCGCCTTCACCACTTCAGAAAAGCTTGAGATCGCCAAGTCTCTTGCCCAGCCGCCGTGCCAGAGGTCGGCACGCCGTCAGCAATGTCACCAATGCATCGACACCACAATTACGCGCCGGGAGAATACAATGAACTGCTCCGCTGATAGCCGCCCGATCGATCGCACCGATATCCTAGCGCGACTGAAGGGCCTGTCGGCCGCGGAGGACTTCTTCGCCTGCCTTGGCGTCTCCTATGACCCGAAAGTGATGAATGTCTCGCGGCTCCATATCATGAAGCGCGTGGGCCAATACCTTGCCGAAGAAGATTTCTCCGGTCTGCCTAACCAGGTAATCGCCGCGCGGGTGCGCGCCAAGCTGGAACGCGCCTACGAAGATTTCGCGACTTCCTCGCCGCTCACGCAACGTGTGTTCAAGGTGCTAAGGGACCACGATCCAAACATATGTCCCGCACCTGGCCGCGCCTTCGTCCCGCTCGACTCTGCACTGAAGCGGTTCGGAAAGTAATGAGCCCGACACGGCTGCGACGCGACAATGTCGAGAAGTCGACAAATCCAGTCCTCATGACGCCTCCTCGGAAGCAAACGAAGCCACCTTCTGGAATAGAGGCAGGAAGACGACTTGGCATGAACGATGCAGGCAATGAGGTGAACCGCCAAGCACGAATCCGGACTGGGAGCTTAGAGAAACCGCCAATGCATATCGTAGTCTGCATCAAGCAGGTGCCGGATTCGGCACAGATCCGCGTGCACCCGGTGACGAACACGATCATGCGTCAGGGTGTTCCGACCATCATCAATCCTTACGACCTGTTCGCCCTGGAAGAAGCGCTCAAACTGCGCGACGTTCATGGTGGCGAGGTTACTGTGCTCACAATGGGTCCGCCCATGGCGGAGGACTCGCTGCGAAAGGCGCTCGGTTACGGTGCTGACCGAGCAGTTCTCTTGACGGACCGCTATTTTGCCGGATCCGATACGCTGGCGACTTCCTTTGCTCTTTCGCAAGCAATCGCAAAAATTGGGGAGACTTTCGGCAGGCCGGACATCGTCTTCACCGGCAAGCAGACGATTGACGGCGATACCGCCCAGGTCGGACCGGGCATAGCCAAGCGCCTAGATTTATCGCAACTTACCTATGTCGCGAAGATTGCCTCCATCGACCGCGATACGCGAGAGATCGAAGTCGCGCGTCGCGCCGAAGGCGGCACCCAGTTGCTGAAGAGCAGACTCCCTTGCCTCATTACAATGCTGGAAGACACCAACGAAATCCGCCGGGGCTCGCTCCAGCAGGCTCTGTGCGCGGCGCGCAGCCAAGTCGTGAAGTGGACTGCAGCCGACGCCGGCATTGACGATCTCACCCGGTGCGGTCTGCGTGGCTCGCCTACAGTCGTCAAGCGTGTTTTCGCCCCCACCGCACGGGCAGAAAGGGCGGCGCAGATCGACACCGCGGAAAGGGGCTTGCAGGACATAGCCGATGAACTCATCGCCGATATCTTAACCCGCCGGCCGGCGCTGGAACATGAGCTGGCCTTCAACAGCGGCACGTGACGGCCAGGAGCAGAAAATGTCGACCGCAAGCCAAACTACCCCTCGCATTGCCCCCGGCCGTGCCGGTGTAAAGAAAGAACTTCCCGACCGTTTCAAAGACTACCGGCACGTGTGGGTCTTCCTCGAGCTCGAACGCGGCAATGTGCATCCTGTATCATTCGAACTGCTGGGCGAAGGCCGCAAATTAGCCGACAAGCTTGAAGTCCAGCTCGCGGGCGTCGTGCTGGGACCGCCGGGCGAGATGGTCGAGGACGCTGTTGCCGAGGCCTTCGCTTACGGGGCGGATCTTGTCTACATCGTCGATGCGCCGCCGCTCGCCGACTACCGGAACGAGCCGTTCGCCAAGGCGCTCACGGATCTGGTCAATACCCATAAACCCGAAATCCTCCTTCTCGGCGCGACCACACTGGGCAGGGATCTTGCAGGCTCGGTAGCGACGACCCTGCAGACGGGGCTCACGGCCGACTGCACCGAACTTGATGTAGATTCCGACGGTTCACTCGCCGCGACCCGTCCGACTTTTGGTGGCTCATTGTTGTGTACGATCTATACACTAAATTACCGGCCGCAAATGGCGACGGTGCGACCAAGGGTCATGCCTATGCCGCAACGGGTGGATAAGCCGGTCGGGCGTGTCATGCGGCACAAGCTGTCGCTCGTTGAGGACGATATCGTCACCAAAGTCCTCGGCTTCCTACCGGATAACCAGTCGGCAATGGCAAATCTTGCCTATGCGGATGTCGTGGTTGCGGGAGGCCTCGGTCTCGGAGCGGCGGAGAACCTTCAGCTTGTGAAGAATCTTGCCCGAGCGATCGGCGCCGAGCATGGCTGTTCGCGCCCCTTGGTCCAGAAGGGCTGGATGCCGGCTGATCGACAGATTGGACAAACTGGCAAGACCATTCGACCGAAGCTTTACATCGCGGCCGGAATTTCCGGCGCCATCCAGCACCGAGTTGGGGTCGAGGGGGCCGATCTCATCGTCGCGATCAACACCGATCCGAACGCGCCGATTTTCGAGTTCGCCCACCTCGGGATCGTCACGGATGCAATCCGCTTCCTGCCCGCACTGACGGAAGCCTTCACCCGGCGGCTGTCGCCGCACAGTCGAGACAAGCTTGCGAGTTGAGGGAGAGGACATGATTGAACAATTCGATGCCATTGTGGTCGGAGCTGGCATGTCTGGAAACGCAGCTGCTTACACTTTGGCAAGCCAGGGGCTGAAGGTACTGCAGTTGGAGCGCGGGGAATATCCGGGCTCCAAGAACGTCCAGGGTGCCATAATGTACGCGAACATGCTGGAGAAGATCATCCCGGACTTCCGCGATGATGCGCCCCTCGAGCGGCACCTGGTCGAACAGCGACTTTGGGTGATGGACGACACGTCTCACACCGGAATTCATTACCGGTCGGACGACTTCAATGAGGCGAAACCCAACCGCTACACGATCATCCGCGCCCAGTTCGACAAATGGTTTTCCCGCAAGGTGCGCGAGGCTGGCGCGACGGTCCTGTGTGAGACGACCGCGACGGAACTCGTCCGTGATGGCAATGGCAAGGTGATCGGCGTCCGCACAGACCGGGCTGGCGGAGTGGTCTTCGCGAATGTGGTCGTTCTCGCAGAAGGGGTGTCGGGATTGCTTGGCACTCGCGCAGGCCTGCGCGAGATGCCGAAGCCGGAGACCGTGGCGCTTGCCGTCAAGGAAATGCATTTCTTGCCCGAAGAGGTCATTGGCCAGCGGTTCGGTGTCAAGGGCGATGAAGGCTGCGTAATCGAGGCCGTGGGCACGATCTCTCGCAGCATGGCCGGGCTCGGCTTCCTTTACACCAATAAGGAGTCGATTTCACTCGGCATCGGCTGCCTGGTCTCGGATTTCGCCGCGACGATGGAGAGCCCGTCCGCCCTCCTGGATGCGATGAAAAACCATCCTTCGATCCGGCCGCTGATCGCTGGCTCGGAGGTGAAAGAATATGCCGCCCATCTTATCCCCGAAGGTGGTTACAGGGCCATTCCGCAGCTCTTCGGCGACGGTTGGGTCATCGTCGGCGACGCAGCGCAACTGAACAATGCCATTCACCGTGAGGGTTCGAACCTTGCCATGACCTCGGGTCGCGTCGCGGCTGAGGCGATCATCAAAGTCAAAAGCCGCAACGGTCCTATGACCAAAGCGAACCTTGCGCTCTACAAGACGATGCTGGATGACTCCTTTGTGATCAAGGATCTTAAGAAATACAAGGACATGCCAGCCTTACTCCACACCAATTCCAGCAACTTTTTTGACAGCTATCCGCGGTTGATGTCGCATGCCGCTCAGAACTTCATGCGTGTCGACGGCACGCCGAAGATCGAGAAGGAAAAGAACACCACGGCCGCCTTCATCAACGCGCGCTCGCGCTGGGGGTTGGTCAGCGACGCGGTCCGCCTGGCATTGGCATGGCGCTGAAGAGGGTACAAGATGACGATCGCAGTGACGAAGGTTCGTGTCGAGGACAAACTTTACCAGAACCGCTATCTGGTCGATTCCGGCCGCCCCCATATCATAGTGCGACCGCACGACAAGCCAAGCGCGAACTTGCTTGCCTTGACCTACGTCTGTCCGGCGAAATGCTATGAGTTGAATGACAAGGGTCAAGTCGAGATCACCGCCGACGGCTGCATGGAATGCGGCACCTGCCGGATATTGTGCGAGAAAGGCGGCGACATCGAGTGGAACTATCCGCGCGGCGGCTTTGGTGTCCTGTTCAAGTTCGGATGATCAGCCGGTGCCAAGAGCATGCCGGCAGCGAGCAACTGCGGCACACCATGAGCCTCTCCATCCACTTGCAAAGAGCTAGTGAATATTGGCCTTTCGCAATTCAAATTTCCTTGACTCGTTAGCGGTGTCCTCAGGCCACGGCGCTGCCCTGTGCGCCGGACTTATCACCGGTCACGTGGTCGAGCCCCTTTGGGACAACGCCCGGCCATCGTGCCGGATGGCAGCCACAACGGCCGGTGAGCAAGTGGAACGGCACAACCCATGGCAAAGACGTATGTGCTAGTGCATGGTGCCTGGCATGGCGGATGGTGTTGGCGGGACGTGGCTGCCAATCTTCGCAAGATGGGATGCCACGTGACCACGCCGACCAGGTGTCGGCGAACGCGCACATTTGCTGTGCAAGGACATCACGCCCGACACATTCGTGACCGACATCGTCAACCACATTGTGACGGAAGAGCTGAGCGATGTGATCCTTGTCGGTCACAGTCTAGGCGGCATCAGCATCACCGGCGCCGCCGACCGGATACCCGACCATATCAGCCATCTCGTTTATCTCGACGGCGCCATCGTCGAGAGCGGTCAAAGTGTATTCAGCACCATGCCCCCCGACATCGTCGCCGCCCGTCGAAAATTGGTTGCGGAGGAAGGACGGGGTATCTTCATGCCGACTCCGCCGCCAACAGCATTCGGCATTCCCGAGGGACACTCGCTCACGGACTGGGTGCGGCGCCGGATAACACCGCATCCGGCAGGCACCTACGAAAGCGGACTTAAGCTCGAGCACCCGCTCGGCAACGGCAGACCCCGAACCTATGTCGTCTGCACTAATCCACTCCACCCGCCGATGGCGGGAGCGCGAGAATGGGTCGCGAAGCAGGATGGCTGGGCGTGGCAGGAACTCGCCACTGGCCACGACGCAATGATCCTCGCGCCGACGGAAGTTGCTCTCCTTCTTAGCGCAGTCGGCTGAGGAACCAAGTAGGGTGAGCGGCGGCCGATTCTCAGGCCGTGGCCTTGAGCTCTGGTGCACGGATAGGCCCAACGGGTCGTTCCGGTGGCGCCACCGAAACCACTAGGCGGGAGTGGCCTGTCCTGCCGACGTCGCAAGCTTGCGAGCGTTCCGCCGCGGCCGCAGCCCGTAGCGCCGGGCAACCTCCGAGATCACCGCGTCGGCTCCAGGGTCTCGGAGATGACTCCGTGCCTTGTCGTCCATCGACCAATGCCGCCGACCAACAGCGCCGTTGATCACCCTCGAAAACGCCGAGGCTGCCGCTCAGGGTCAATCGTAAGTTCAAGTTCAGACACAAGCCGATCTCCGATCCACCTCAGAATCGGCAGGCCCACAGATCGCGGGTCCTCCTGGAAGGACACAGCGCTTACCCTTGAAATATGGAGAACCATGGCTTTGCGCCGTCGGCAGTTGAGCTGATCTCGCAATGCTATTTCCCCGGCAACGTCCGAGCCGGAGAACTGCGTGCTTGGCGTTCTCCTCTGGAAGGAACCAATCTTTCGGAACGTGGCAATGTCATCGACGAGCTCTCACGGGCCAGCACGATGCCGGTTCGGCGCATCGGCGCCCGCCTGAACACGAGATGGGCACTTGCGATTCTAACGATACGGCCGGACGGGGGCTGGGACCGCGGCGGACGGAGCGTGACGGCTGATCGACACAATGGAGAAGGCCGGCTGGGTTCAGGCTAATGCGGCTCGAATTCTCGGCCTCAAGCTGCGACAAGTCGGCTAGGCGATACGCCGGCATAGTATCGAGGTGAAGGAACTTCTAAGAGCCTGATGAGCCAATCGTCAGGCCAGTGGTCTTGCGCGCCCTGTGCGCGACAAGGAGTGCTTCGTGCTTCTGAACGGATTTGGACTTGCACTGTCGCAAGCAGGACAAAATTGTGTCGCGCCGGCCTGACACAATGCGATATCGACCCGAATAGTGAACTGAAGCCGCTTTTTTCAGTTGGTATGGCTCTTGCACCTTGAACCGCGACGTTACCAGCAACGGAGCCGTTTGATGTCCTCACCGACAGTTTCGATTGAGGGGCCGACTAGCACGACATCCGAGGGTTTTCTGGCAGCCGCGAAATCCGGTGGCTGCGCATCGTCCTCCTACGGCTCGTCGCCGACCAGCCCGGGCGAAGGGGATCCGGCTATTTGGGAAAGGATCAAGGATCACCCCTGCTTTTCGGAGGAAGCGCATCATTATTTCGCGCGTATGCATGTGGCGGTCGCGCCGGCTTGCAATGTCCAGTGCAACTATTGCAATCGCAAATACGATTGCGCCAACGAGAGCCGGCCTGGTGTTGTGTCTGAGAAGTTGACGCCCGACCAAGCGCTACGCAAGGTCATCGCCGTTGCCAACAAAGTTCCGCAGCTTTCGGTTCTTGGCATCGCTGGGCCGGGGGATGCCTGTTACGATTGGGAGAAAACGAAGGCAACGCTCGACCGCGTCATCAGGGAAATCCCCGACATAAAGCTGTGCGTCTCCACTAATGGGCTCGTGCTGCCGGACCATGTCGCCGAGCTTGCCGAAATGAATGTTGATCACGTGACGGTCACCATCAACATGGTCGACCCGGAAGTCGGCGCGAAGATCTATCCATGGATCTTTTATGAAAATCGCCGCTACTTCGGCATCGAAGCCGCTCGAATCTTGCACGCGCGGCAGATGCTGGGCCTGGAGATGCTGAGCGCGCGCGGCATCCTCACCAAAATCAACTCGGTGATGATTCCTGGAGTGAACGACCAGCACCTGTTTGAGGTGAACAAAATGGTCAGGGAGCGGGGCGCGTTTCTGCACAACGTGATGCCTCTGATTTCGGACCCGGCGCACGGTACCCACTACGGACTCATCGGGCAGCGCGGCCCAACGGCAATGGAGATGATGGCTCTTCAGGATCGACTTGAAGGTGGCGCCAAGTTGATGCGCCACTGCCGGCAGTGCCGGGCAGATGCTGTCGGCCTGCTCGGTGAAGATCGTGGCCAGGAATTCACGCTGGACGGGATTCCCGACGATGTCGCCTACGATGCTGGCAAGCGTCAGGCCTATCGGCAGGTGGTCGCACACGAGCGCCGTGATCATGAGGCGGCGAGGAGCGAGGCCATCGGTATGGTCAAGGCAACAGACTCCGAAAAGTCGCTTCTGGTTGCGGTGGCCACTAAGGGAGGTGGACGGGTCAACGAACACTTCGGCCACGCGAAGGAATTCCAGGTTTATGAAGTCTCGCCTAGAGGGATCAGCTTGGTCGGGCATCGGAAGGTCGAGCGGTATTGCCTCGGAGGCGGGGGCGAAGACGCCATCCTCGAGGGCGTCATCGCAGCGCTCGAAGGCATACACATAGTGCTATGCGCCAAGATCGGAAATCGCCCGAAGGAACAACTCTCGCGAGCTGGACTGCGCGTAACCGACGCCTATGGCCATGACTACATCGAGACCGCAGTCAGCGCACTTTACGCGGCAGAGTTTGGGATCAGACCACTAGCGGCGACGGCCTGAGCCGTCTCGTCCGATAACCAGGAGTTAGAATGGCTTTAAAGATCATCGCATCCCAATGTACCCAATGCGGGGCCTGCGAGTTCGAATGTCCTTCGGAAGCGATCAAGTTCAAGGGCGACGCCTATGTGATCGATCCAAACAAGTGCACCGAATGCAAGGAGGCCTTCGATACGCAGCAATGCGTGTCGGTCTGTCCGGTACCGAAAACCTGCGTTCCCGCTTGATTCCTACCGAAACGGTCGGGTTCGCCGCACGACGACGCCTGCAACCCGCGACCACAACAAAAGCCTCGAGAAAGGAATGGACAGCATGTGGTCCAGACGCGAACAGGAGGTCGAAATCGGCAGACCGCCACGGTTCATGCAGGGTGAGCGGGTCCGTGCGATACGCCACATAAAAAACGACGGCACCTATCCCGGCAAGGAGATCGGCGAAAACCTCGTGCGGAAGGGCGACGAAGGCTACGTGCGCGACATTGGAACCTTTCTCCAGCAATTCTTCATCTATGCGGTCGAATGGATCGATCGTGGCACGGTCGTCGGCATGCGAGCGCGCGAACTCATTAGCCTCGACAAAGTCGAGGTTCCCTGCGGAGCTGAAGGCATTTCCAACGGGGGAACAGCCGGATGAAAGTAATGATTCGCAGGACTGCTACTGGCTTGTCGGCTTATGTCCCCAAGAAGGATCTCGAAGAGCCGATCACCGAGATTGAGAACGCTGACTTATGGGGCGGGACCGTGACGCTCAGGAACGGTTGGCGGCTCATGCTGCCCGACCTTCCGCGCGACACGCGTTTGCCGATCACCGTCGAGGCGATGAAGATTTCCGACGGGGCCTGATGCCGGTGGGTTCAGTGGCGGAGAGGAAACGCGTATGAACACGATGCTGAGCTGGGACCATCTCGTCGTCGTCCGGGGCAGTTTTGCCAAAAAACTGATTGACCTGCTGAACGGCGCTCTCAAGGCCGATCGAGTGATCCCCTATCTCGGTCCTGGTCTTCTGCAGCTTAACCCACCGGAATCACCTGTACCTTGCACCCCTGAAGATGTCGCCGCGGCCCTCAACAAGCGGGCGCCTGCCCCTTCCAGGATTCGCACCAATATGTGGTCGGTCGCGCAGTTTATCGAGCAGCGCCGACATCGTCGGACTCTCCAAGCGTGGATGGCGGAGATATTCGCAGCCCCCGCCGAGCCGACCGTTCTTCACGCCTGGCTCGCAACCCTTCAACTGTCTGTCATCATCGACAGCTGGTACGATGGCGCCATGCGAGCAGCCCTTGCAGAGGCCGGCCAAACAGACGTTGTCGAGATACAAGGAACGACGCGCGCGACCGGAATCGGTAACATCTGGACGAGAACTTACGATTTGTCAGGAACAGAACTCGAGGCCGAACAAGTGGCTAGGACGGTGCTCTATGCGCCGCACGGCAGCGTCAGGCCGGCGGCAAACTTCCTCGTGGCTGATTCCGATTACGTCGAAGTCCTAACCGAAATTGATATCCAGACGCCGATCCCGGACGCGGTGAAGCAACGGCGCGTCAACCGGGGTTTTTTCTTCGTGGGCTGCCGCTTCAACGATCAGATGCTGCGCACATATGCCAGACAGCTGATGAAGCGCTCCACTGGCCCACATTTTGCGGTGATCGATTCGGCTACGCTGACCAGAAACGAACGTCGTTTCCTTGCCGAAGGCGCAATCACGGTCATCGACATGCCGATCCGCAACGCCGCGGCTCGCCTTGTCGGGGTCGATGCTAGCCAGGATTAATGGCCGGCGATTGCTGGTGAGTCGCTGCTTGCCTCCAAGGGCGAAAACTCAGTTGGGAATACATTCGTGAGTAGTAATGCTAGTGGCAGCACAACGTAGGCTCTGAATTCGTTGGGCGATGTGAAAGGGTCCGCTGCTGCGGGACGTGAGCACGTTGCGGCGGCATTACGCACATGATCTTGTGACCCCCGTGGCAAAAGAACTGAAGCGCCCGAGTCGCGACAACATATGCAGCGCTCAATGGCTTCGACAAAAATTCGGCACAGTTTCGACAGTTCGCATGCACCTCCAGGGTCAACGAGGTTGATTATGCCTGTTTATGTGGGTCGGCCACGCGAGCAGGAATTCCCACTACCTTTGCCCCGGCGGGAACATCTCGTGTGACCACGCAGCCAGCGCCTACCACTGCATTATCACCAATCGTGACGCCAGGCAGAATGATTGCTCCACCGCCGATCCAGACACGGCTGCCAATGTGAACAGGACGCCCGACCTGCAGGCCGGCCTGCCGCTGCTCGGCATCATGTGGATGATCGGCGGTATAAATCTGCACAGCAGGCCCAATTGCCGTTCCTTGCCCGATTTTGACCTCTACCACGTCAAGAATAACGCAGTTGAAGTTGATGTAGGCATTGGCTCCAATGCGGATATTGAATCCGTAGTCGCAAAAAAAGGGCGGACGGATGACCGTTCCGCGCCCAACCTCTCCCAGCCGCTCGGACAAAAGCTCATGCCAATGCCCCGTGGTCTGCCCCAGCGTATCATTGTACCGCTTGAGCCAAGCCCCGGTGGCCAACAGGTCAGCTTGGATCTCCGGATCCGCCGCATTGTAAAACTCGCCTGCGAGCATCTTTTCTTTTTGGCTACGCATCATAGTCTCCCGTCAGGTCGTGTCCCGTACAGTGATGCAGGAACGCACATCAAACTGCCTCGGCAAC
Source organism: Mesorhizobium sp. M7A.F.Ca.CA.001.04.2.1 (assembly GCF_003998485.1). Lineage (NCBI taxonomy): Bacteria > Pseudomonadati > Pseudomonadota > Alphaproteobacteria > Hyphomicrobiales > Phyllobacteriaceae > Mesorhizobium > Mesorhizobium sp. M7A.F.Ca.CA.001.04.2.1. The sequence continues at coordinate 2,401 of NZ_RZQT01000020.1, read as the reverse complement.
TTTGTAACTCGGTCTTGCCGGGCGCGCGGTCGGTCACGAGCCGGGGCGACAGTTTCGTCTCGACCAACTTCCGCGAATTTGGATATCGCAGATCAACCGGTCGCAGGGGCCAATACCTGACGAGGTCGGCAACTGTCCAGCGGTCGAACTCACTTTCATGCCCATCTCAGATTGCGTGATATCGAGCGGTAAGCCATCAGCTAATGTATCGACCAGGTCCCGCCAGCGGAGATCTGCGCGTCGCCTCTACGCATGCTGGCGTGTCACCAATAATACATCGATTATTTCTGGATCCAGGCACGTCGAATTGATTTGCCCTTGCGGTGTAGAGCGAAGTTCCTAGCCATAGGATTACTCCTTTTTAGTTTGTCAGTCGCAGAGCCCCAGTATGACTACGTGGTAGAAAGCACACGGCCGGAATCTTGGCAGCGCTGTTCACACCCACTTCGTAAGCCTGGCCGATGGGCTCGCCAGAGCACCAATGCTTGACCTGCTCCAGCTCTTGCTCGGCGGGTTGTTTCAGAGACGCTTGATCTCGATACCGCGTTTTCTCAGCACGTAGCCGATCTGGCGCGGGGTCAAACCGAGCAGGCGCGCCGCCTTTGCCTGCACCCAGCCACACTTTTCCATGGCAGCAATGACCGTATCGGCATCGGGCACCCTACCACGACTCGTGGCAGGGCCTATCGGCGCTTGCCCGTCGCCGACGGGCGGGGCGGCACAGGCGGCGGAAGGCTCGATCGTAGTCGACTTCTCTGACGTCGGCGGTCCGTTCTTCCACAGCGCCGCGGCCAAGCACTGATCCGCGTAACAGGCAAAGTCAGTTCTGAGGATTGATGGACCCGTCGCCAGAACTGCCGTCCGTTGAACGCAGTTTTCGAGCTCTCGGATGTTGCCTGGAAATTCGCAGTTCATTAGCACCTCAATCGCTTCGGGAGCGAAGGTCAGCGTGTGATCATTCTCAGTATTGAAATTCTTGAGAAACTGAGCGGCCAAGAGCGGAATATCACCTCGCCTTTCGCGCAATGCCGGCACGCGTAAAGTGACGACGTTGATGCGATAATAGAGGTCTTGCCGGAACTCCTTGCGTTGAACTGCCGTTTCCAAGTCCCTGTTCGTTGCGGCAATCACGCGAACATCAACTTTAATGGTGTGGTTGCTGCCGACGCGCTCAAACTCCTGCTCCTGCAGGACACGCAGCAGCTTAGCCTGGAACGAACCTGATATTTCGCCAATCTCGTCCAGAAACAATGTGCCTTTGTCGGCAGCCTCAAAGCGCCCCTTGCGCAAACTGCTCGCGTCGGTGAAGGCACCCTTCTCATGACCGAACAAGTCAGATTCCAGAAGCGTCTCGGTGAGCGCCGCGCAATTGACCTTGATGAAGGGCTGCTTGGCGCGAGGCGAGAGCTCGTGAATGGCTTTGGCAACCAGCTCCTTACCGGTTCCGGATTCACCTCGCAACAGGACCGTAGTCTTCGCCTTGGCCACCTTGACAAGGTGCTCACGCAGCTTGCGCAGCGCCTGACTATCGCCAAGCATCTCCTTGCTGATCTTTTTACGTTCCATTTGGCAGCCCATCCCACTCCGCCACCCGCCGGTAGAACTGCACTGGACGGTGAGCTGTGTTGTATTTCGTCATCATCATTCTCGATCTCACCTTTGTTGCTTCGAAATTTTCGGCGCGCGGACGCCCTCGGCAAATGGCAATGGCGCCTGAGCATCGTTGCCTTTCACCAGGACGAGCGTCTTCCTCCGCGCGGGCGCTCGCAATATGCGGTTTGCGCAGGCCTTTACTCGACCGGTCGCTGTTCTGTCCGGCTTCTGCCGCACCGCAGCCTGCAAACTCATCCTTGACAAGAAAGGAGGGGAGTCAACCGAGCTCTCCTTGCATTTATGCAAGGAAAATTGTCAGTTTGATAGAATTCTATCAAAACGGCAGAAACGCCCCGCCCCAGTTTGGCTGTACCTGCGGCGTTCAGCGTACGTGACGACATGTGCGGACTTGTCCCAATTGCCATCCGAGTTGTGCGGAACAGTAGCTGCTGCGCTGTTCGCTTCAACCGCGTGAGGCCGGAGACAGTAGAGACGGCGGCTCGTCGAGCGAGGTTTCATTGTTCGGCTACTAAACCGGCTGTCCTTTGGTGGGAGTTGGTTTCGCCCAAGTTCTGGGCCTGGGGGCGTCTAGCCCGTTTCGCCGCACAGGCTCCTTCCAAATCGTCGAGGCCGAGAAGGAGGGACCCCACAGCTCTCCCTGTATCACAATGCCCCGCCCCTCAAGCAGCTAGATACGACAGGTGACCTCAAATGAGGCGTCTTGCATGGCTTCTACACCTGCCTGAATGCCAGAACTGCGTTCGTACCGCCCATGGCGAAGGCGTTGCTCATGGCGACGCGCACCTTG
>NZ_RZQT01000209.1:0-7361 GCF_003998485.1 Mesorhizobium sp. M7A.F.Ca.CA.001.04.2.1 | reverse complement strand
GGGATGATGTTCATCAGGAAGCTGGTCACGGACTGCTCGTGAGCCGTGGCCACATAGCCCTTAACGGCTTCGACATCGAGCGAGGCCGGATCGATGTTGAGGCCGGCGCCAGGCTGAACGATATTCGCGACAATCAGCCCGACAACGAGTGCAAGCGTCGAGAAGGTAAGGAAATAAACCATCGCCTTGGCGGCAACTCGGCCGACCTTCTGCAGATCGCTCATGCCGGCAATGCCGGTCGCAATTGTCAGGAAGATGACAGGTGCGATAATCATCTTGATGACTTTGATGAAGGCATCGCCGAGCGGCTTCAGGCTTTGGCCGGTTTCCGGATAGAGGTAGCCAATTGCGGCTCCAAGGACCATGGCGGCAAGTACCTGCACGTAGGTCCGGGCAAAATGGCGCTTGCGGGGCGCTGCGATCGCGCGGGGGACTCTTGGAACCAACATCGTTTCTCTCTCCCTGACCGGATCGGGGTGGGGGCTCCTCCTTCTCCCATGCTGCGCTCCGGTCGAGCGCTGCTGTCATCTCGGAGCAAGTGCCGTGCCAACTGGACGCCTGTCCCGTCCAGCGAGATTGGTGCAGTTGCGCACTGGAACCCTCCACCTTGCCGGAATTCTGCACTCGAGGCTCGCCAAAGATCGCGTCTGAGGAAGTGCTTCATCAGAGAGGGAATTGACCAGGTCGCCTTGCGCCCGTGCCCTTTGATGTTCGCCGCAGATCGACTGCCGGTTGCCTTGGTGACTTTGGTTTGTCAGTTTTGGAACGGAATGCGCGCAAACTGCAGGATATCCTACACGCCCATCAGAGCACGCGGTACAAGCGATTAAGCGTAGGAGCGCATTGAATCTCCGAGGTCAAAAAATCTTGAATAAGGTCCGCGTGCGAAGTGAATCCGCAACTCGTCAAAGTTCTCCACCGTTTGATCAAGCGGTCGCGTTTCCTGGCGCTGCAAGATGGCGTTATCTGATGGCTCAAGCGCTGGAACGCCCAGGAAATCCCAAACCGCTCCCAAGCATTGGGCAGGTTCGTGAAGTAGGCTCTCGTATTCCATTACAAGCAGGTTGGTCGACGTGAAGGAGTCCATAACGCGAGCGTGAAAATCGTCGGCGGCTTTGAAATAAGCCTCACAGTCGGCGATTGACAACCTGACGCTCGGTGGCCGAGCGGTATCGTTGTCCGAGCTGAACTTCAGCCACTGACCGCTTTCCCTGGCCTGCACAAAGGATCGGAGCGATTCCAATACGTTTCGGCGAACAACGAGGATGACCTTGAGTGCTGGCCAACGAGCTAATTCCGCAAAGAATGCTGGACGCTCGCGAAACTGAGGTTCATTGATCTTGCAGCCAAGATGCGTCACATTCTTGTAGTCGCGCATAGGGCAGCGCACATAGGCAAGCTCAAGAAGCTCGCGATCCGTGCCTAGCAGGCGATCCGTGCTGGGCCAATTGGGATCATATTCGTTTAGCAACTCACCGTTACTCAGAACGGTCGGATGCTCGTTTAGCAATTCTTCTAAATAGTGTGTTCCGGTCCTTGGCATAGCAAGGATCACAAAAGGCTCAGGAGTTGGTTCGTTGTGGGTCATTGCATGTGTATCCAACTAAATAATGGCCGCGACGGTCTGGGGACGCGCACAAGAAGCTTGGCTGCTATCGCTTGAACGCTCCGGGTGGGTCCGCGCGCCTCACCACCCAGCCTGTACTCCGAGGTGTGGTCGCGAAGATGGGCGCGTGCCTGCAGCGGCTGGGTGGCGCCCGGCTTCGGCGTTGTTGTACCACTCGCGATTCCTGGCACACGCATGCCTCCGGGCCGCTGGGGGCAGTTTGCAATCCGGCATTGCGGACCTCCTTCTCGTTGATGGGCGTAGGTAAGCGTCAACGCATTAGTCGTCGATGAAACAGTCCAGCCGACAGAAAAAAAGGCAATACAGCGAACATGCAAAGTGCGCCTATATGCAGCCCTACATTGTCGCCCAGGCGGCCGAGCATCACCGGACGGATTAGATCGATAGAATTCGCCAGCGGCGAGAAGGCCGCAATCTGCTGAAACACTCCTGGCAATTGGCCGACTGGAAAAACCGCGCCCGAAAGGAACAGCATGGGTGTGATGACAAGCGTCTGATAGAAAATAAAATAGTGATAACTGGGCGCGAGCGCGATGACGAGCATGGCCAGGCTCGCAAAGGCGAACCCGGTGAGAGCGATGACCGGCAGCACGTAGAGAACCGACGTCCACGCGGCATAACCTAGCGCGGCGGCAACAATCGCAATTGTCGTACCGGCCAGAAAGGCCTTTGTGGCTGCCCAGGTCAATTCACCGAGAACGATGTCGCCGAGGGTAAGTTGTGTGTGCAGCATTGCTTCCCAAGTGCCCTGATCGCGCATTCGACCGAAAACCGCGTAAATTGTTTCGAAGGTTGATGCTGTCATCGCGCTCGTCGCAACCATGCCGGCTGCCAGAAAGGCGATGTAGGATGCACCTTCGATGCGGCCTACCAACAGTCCAAGGCCAGTGCCGAGCCCGAAAAGGTAAATCATCGGATCAGCAAGGGTGCCGAGCATTGAAGCAAATGCCACCTTCTTCCATGCCAGATGATTGCGGCGCCACACCGCGATCCAGTTCCAGGCGTTGGCGGGTAGAGCGGCCGCAAAACGTTCACCCATTGCTCACTTCTCCATCTCACGTCCGGTTAACCTCAAGAAAACGTCCTCCAGACTGGGTGGACGCTCTAGAATACGCAGACCCGCTCGACCGCGAAGCTGGATGCGCACATCCTCCGGCTCAGGCGCATAGCAAAAGAGCGTCTCGCCGCTTACCTCGACACGCTGAACGTACGGTCTGATCAGCGAAATCAGCTCCTGTGGATTGCCGCCGAAGATCTCGATCACGTTGCACCCAATGTACTCGTCGATCAGCGCATGAGGACTGCCCTCGGCGATCTTGCGTCCCCGCTCGAGAACACACAGCCGATCACAAAGCCGCTCAGCCTCTTCCATGAAATGGGTGGTCAAAATGATCGTTTTTCCGCTCGCCAGCAGGAAACGAAGTCGCTCCCAGATCAGATGGCGGGCATGCGGGTCGAGGCCGGTCGTGGGCTCATCCATCACAAGCAACTGGGGGTCGTTGATCAGAGCACGTGCCAGCGTCAGGCGCCGCTTCATCCCGCCGGATAGCAGGCCGACACGTGAATCCGCCTTGCTCTCAAGGCGAGCGAACTCGAGGAGCCGTGGGATGACGGCGTTGATCTCTCTTGTACTCATGCCGAAGTAGCGCCCGAACACCAACAGGTTCTCGCGTACCGTAAATTCCAGGTCGAGATTGTCGAACTGCGGGACCACGCCTATGCCCTTGCGGGCCAAGCGGCTGCGTGCCGGCACTGGTAGACCGAGGACTGTTATATCACCCGCGTCAGGCCGGGTCATACCGAGGAGCATACGCGCAATCGTGCTCTTGCCTGCGCCGTTCGGCCCCAGCAGACCGAAGCACTCTCCCGATGCAACGGTGAAGGACAGCCCGTCCACAACGAGCTTGTTTCCGAATAATTTGGTTACGCCGGTAAGGTCGATTGCTACATTGGACATGCGTCTATCTCAAGCGGAATGAGTCCGATTGGCCACCGGCAGCTTACTTGCGAATTCTGGTTCAGAGCAGGCCACCGCCTTGAGATGGCACCTTTGGAAAGTCGCGGCCGGAGCGACGCGTGTATCGCTTCCGCCAAAGAATAACGTCAAGATGCCACGTGTCGCTTCCAGATAGTTCCCGTTCTGACCATAGGTAACTCGAAAGCTTCACCCCGTGTCGACTGACACAACTTACTCGGTCACTCGGCGCTGCAAGGCCGTCAGACTTCACCAGCTGTGAGCGAAAGATCTGCAGTATGAAGTGACTCCGCAATTCCAGAATTGCCCGCAGCATTTGCTCCGGCAAGCGGCATCGCGCTTGTGATTTCCTTTGTGCTCCTGTTGGGCAGGGGAACACTTTTACGCGACAGCCAATCGCTATTGCTCAATGTACACAGGGCGTAAGCCTTCAAGGGGATCAACAGGAATATCCTGATTAACGCGTGCATTGAATAGCCGATGAATCGAAGCTGCCGAGTGCGGAAAGATAACACCGTAGATCTGATTATGGTCATCGTGACAATAGCCAGCACCGTCCACCAATTTACTGTATGTGAAAATAGTAGCTCACCGAGCGCCGTTACTACCGCGATGCCGAGCAACAATGGGCCGAGATTCTCTCCCATCACATCCAAAGTTAGATAGCGATCCAGGCCACGCAGTAGACCTCGCGCAAGCATCGTGTCCCGGAAGGTGCTTCGTGCCCAGCGGAGTTGTTGGCGCAAATAAGGTCCCATCTTGTCCGGAACGACTGTCGCCGCGACGGCACCTGGAACGTACTCGGTTCGAAAGCCTGCTTTCAGCATGAGGATCGTAAGATGACGGTCTTCACCGAAGTCGCTTGGTTTCCCCCTGAACAGCTGCGTCTCGTATTGATCCAGCAGAGAAAGGAGACAAGACCGGCGGTACATTGCACATGGGCCGCAGCAGCACATGACCGCACCAAAGCGACCTTGCGCCGCGCGCTCCTCATTGCAAGCCAGCCAGTATTCCATATCGATCAATCGGGTCAACCAAGTGTCGCTGCGGTTGTATGCCGTCAGCTGGCCCATGGCCGCTCCGACCATGGAATCCCGCATTTTTACTGCAAGCTTTGTGATGACGTCGGACGCAAGTGTCGTGTCAGAGTCGACGCTGAGCACGAAATCTCCAGATGAGCGGCGGATGGCGGCGATCTGCGCCTTGCGTTTGCCAACATTCTCGCGGAGCAGAATGAAATTGAATCTCGGGTCGCCCTCGTAGGCGTGATGTACCGGGATGACGGCATTACGATTTCCAGAACCGTCGTCAACCAGATAGACCTGAAATGTTCCGGCGTAATCTTGATTTGCAATGGAAGCTAAACACGCCGCGAGTGTGCGCGGGTCCTCATTGTAGCAGGGGATAATGACATCCACGCTCGGCCAACGGTCGGATCCGAACAAGCTTTCCGACGGCGGCGTAACATTTTCCGGTTGGGAGTAGACCGCTTGCATGCCTCTGTAAACAGTCGAGAGCACCGCATAAGACGAAACGGCAACAGTACTGGCTGTGGTGAGAAGGTCCATAGGATCTCTGTTTGTTCAGGGGTGTTGAGGAAGTGATCGGATTACAAATCCGCGGCCGTGCAATTCTGGAATTAGGCGTGACAACGCTGTCACCGTCTGGTCGCGCAGACTGGCTTGATTGCCTGGTTGCAATTCGTCGGGAGCGCACCCGTCGTGCAACAGCACGATTGCGCCCGGCCGGATATCGGCGAGCACTCTGTCGACGATGGCGTCAACGCCGGGGCGAGACCAGTCGCGTGGATCAATGGACCAATGGACGGGCGTCAATGCCGCACCCGCTGATGCAGCGATTACTTCTTCGGTCCAGATGCCATACGGTGCACGAAAGTACCGAACCATGGCCTGCGGGCAAGCCATCCCTATGACTCTGTTTGCCTCAACTATCTGGCAGTCGACTTCGACGGACCCGCATTTGGCCAGGTCCGGATGAGTCATCGTGTGGTTGGCTATACCGTGCCCGTCTGTAATAATTCGGCGAACGAGTTCCGGCTCGTCGGCCGCGTAGGCCCCAACAACGAAGAAGGTCGCCGTCACCTGATGTTGCGCCAGCACATTGAGTATCTGCGGTGTGAAAAATGAATTGGGACCATCGTCAAACGTCAGATAGACGCTGCGCTCTGCAGTGCCATCGGCATTGTCACTCTGCCCTTCGCATATGTAGTCCAGAGGCTTCATAGTTCCGGACCGTTCCGGTCGATCAGGGTACCGGACGGCCACTCGTCCATCGAGCGTCCGATCGGCGAAACCAACACGAGTACGTCTTCCAGGCGCGTGGGCGGCAGGTCGGGATGCACATCTGGACGGGTCGATCGTACGCGAACGCCCGACACAATGTTCGCGAGGCCGGCTCTGCAGAATCTTTCGACATGGTTTCGCAGCGCGTGCCGAACCGTGCCGAAAGCGAATGGAACACCCAACTGATGGAGCACTGGGTACGCCACGCGCATCGAAAAACCGATTCCGAGCCCTTCAAGATCCGGACGAACCGCGTACAGGCCCAATTCAGCGACGATCAAGTCGACCTCGCCAACTTTGATGAAGCGCCGCAGCATGCCGATGTGAGCCGCTACCCCATGCGCGTCGTAGCCGATTGCGCGGAATTCCGGCCTCGCGCCGGCCCAACTGCGGCCGCCTTCGAATGGCTCCGCGTTGAAGGCGCCAGTCCGTCCATAGGTCTTTCGAAAAAAGTCGGAGAGTTCGACATGGTCGGCCAGTTGCAGCTCATTTTCCCAGCACAACTTCCAATCGACATTCGGGCGCATGGAAGACCTCACCTTGGAGCTGTCTGGTTGAGATAAATGTTCAAGCATTGGTTAAATAATTGGCATCGCACCAACGGGGCGTAACTTGTGGAGACCGCCGAAAGACCAAGCCGTAATGCAGATGCGACTGACTTTGTGCGCCCCGCACACCAGATGATGCTCATCGGATCCAACGCAACCATGGGAACTACCTATCTTTCCAACTTGAAGCGCCTCTATGGGACCTGCAGCAAAAACGGTAAAATCCTTTGTTTAGATGAAAGGTATCCACGCTTTGGATAACTGGGCGAATGCGTTCCATATGGCTGGTCAATTATCGTCGTCACGCTCGAGGCACTTCTGACGAAGCGCAAAGCTCACGCCCGCGGCACGCGCGGCCGTTGCCGGGCCGCGCGATTATCTCCGTAAGAGCCGAGCGGAGCTCAGACACGACGATTGATCAGAATCTGATTCGCGGGTTCAGTATCTCTTTCGTGTATCCAGCTCTGGGCTGTCCTTTGGCGGGAGTTAGGTTCGCCCAGGTTCTGAGCCTGGGGCGTCGGCCCGTTCGCCGCACAGGCTCCTTCGCACATCGTCGAGGCCGAGAAAGAGGGGGCCACACAGCTCCCCCTGTACTTTCCACCACCCGACACCAGCGCTCACCCAGGGCGCCGGCCTTGCTCACCTCAACGGATAGCGCACTCGCGCCGCTTCACGATTAAAAGAATTCTACAAGCAGATGCCTGTTTGATCGTGAGACGTCCGCTGCCAATTCCCGCATCGCAGAGGCAGCCAATAGCGCTCGCTTCACATAGTGGTCCGGCAAGCAGCTAGATACGACAGGTGACCTCAAATGAGGCGTCTTGCATGGCTTCTACACCTGCCTGAATGCCAGAACTGCGTTCGTACCGCCCATGGCGAAGGCGTTGCTCATGGCGACGCGCACCTTG
>NZ_RZQT01000208.1:0-7441 GCF_003998485.1 Mesorhizobium sp. M7A.F.Ca.CA.001.04.2.1 | reverse complement strand
GCCAGCGTCAGGCCGTAGCCACGCGTCTTGAGGAAATTCGGAAACGGGCGGATGAATTCGAGCACGACATCGTCGACATCGAGCACCAGCAACGGCCGGTTGTCGGCTGCCAGTTCTTCGATCTGGCGCGCTGTTTCTGGATCATCGCTCATATGGAATGCTCGTGGTTGTCATCGCCCAGCGGCAGCGACCGCAGGGCCTTGCCGACAGCAGCCGGCGGGGTGCCGGTTTCCTCGGCAAAGCGCATCAGCGTCGGCTCGTGGGCGAGGATGAATTGCAGGACACCAGCCAGGAAACCTGGCTCACTGGCGGCTTTGCGGATCGAATGGACCTCTATGCCGGTGATAGCCAGAAAGCGCGGCAAAAGCTCCGGATCGGAGGCGACAAAGCCCAGGGCCTTCACGGCAATCGATTCCGCTTCTTCGCGCATTGACGCTGCGTTTGCCATCACTACCTTCGGTGTGGAATGAGTCTCTCCCGCAGTAATGGCAAGAGTTGCTTGCGGCAAGCCATTAGAGCGTGGCGCGCCCTTTGGACGCGCAGGCGACGAGGTGGAATTCGCGCTGTTTCCAGCCGCGGATTTCCGTTTCGTCAATCATATTGCCGTAAAGTGAAGCAGGGTTTGGTGCGTTCAGACATGGGCGCATGACGGTCGCCTTCGAAGCGGAAGGGCGGCCGGGACGGGATATCGATGCCGAAGAAGGTTATGATCGTCGAGGACAATGAGCTCAACATGAAGCTCTTTCGGGACCTCATCGAGGCAAGCGGTTACGAGACCGTGCGCACCCGCAACGGTCTGGAAGCGCTCGATCTGGCACGCCAGCACCGGCCGGATCTCATCTTGATGGATATCCAATTGCCTGAGGTGTCGGGGCTTGAAGTGACCAAATGGCTGAAGGAGGACGACGAACTGCACGTCATCCCCGTCATTGCCGTGACCGCCTTCGCCATGAAAGGCGACGAGGAACGTATCCGCCAGGGTGGCTGCGAGGCTTATATCTCGAAGCCGATTTCGGTGCCGCGTTTCATCGAAACCATCAAATCCTATCTGGGCGATGCGTGATGTGCCCCTTCAGCCGAGTCGGAGCGTTATGAAATGACTGCGCGGATCCTCGTCGTCGACGATATCCCTGCCAATGTGCGGCTGCTGGAAGTGCGGCTGCTGGCCGAATATTTCGAAGTGTTGACCGCCACCAACGGGCCGGATGCGATCGAGACCTGCGAGAACGGCAAGGTCGATGTCGTGCTGCTCGATGTGATGATGCCTGATATGGACGGCTTCGAGGTCTGTCGGCGGCTGAAGAGCGATCCGGCGACATCGCACATTCCGGTGGTGATGATCACCGCGCTGGACCAGGTTTCCGACCGCGTCCGCGGGCTTGAGGCTGGCGCCGACGACTTCCTGACCAAGCCGGTCAACGACCTGCAGCTGATGACGCGCGTCAAGAGCCTGGTTCGGCTGAAGTCGCTGACCGACGAGTTGCGGCTGCGCGCCTCGACGACGCGCAACATCGGCATTGAGGAGTTGCTCAGCCGCAATTTCGCATCCGAGGACACGACGCCGAAAGTGCTTTTGATCGACGAGCGCAAAACATCCGTCGAGCGCATCCAGAAGATGCTGCGTGATCGGGCCGACCTCGATGTCACACATGATCCGCATGCCGGTTTCTTCCAGGCCGCCGAGACATCCTATGAATGCGTGATGATCTCGACCGCGTTCGCCGATTTCGATCCGCTGAGGCTCTGTTCGCAGTTGCGCTCGCTCGATCGCACCCGCTTCGTGCCGATTATCCTGCTGGCGGAGGAGGGCGAGGAGGAACGCATCATTCGCGGCCTGGAACTCGGCATCAACGACTATCTCATGCGGCCGATCGACCAGCAGGAACTGACGGCACGGCTGCGCACGCAGGTGCGCCGTAAGCGCTACAACGACCAGCTACGGGCCAGCGTCACCCAGACAATCGAAATGGCGGTGACCGACGGTCTGACCGGGCTGCACAATCGCCGCTATCTGGACAGCCATCTGCAGACGCTGTTCGATCGCGCCGTGGCACGGCGCCGGCCGCTGTCGGTGATGATCACCGACCTCGATCGCTTCAAGGCGATCAACGACGCGCACGGTCATGATGGCGGCGACGAGGTGCTGCGGGAATTCGCACGGCGGCTGCGCAAGAATGTCAGGGGTATCGACCTTGCCTGCCGCTTTGGCGGCGAGGAGTTCGTCGTGGTGATGCCGGATACCGAGGGCGCGGTGGCCGAGAAGGTGGCCGAGCGCATTCGCGCCGAAATCGCCCAGGCGGCTTTCGCCATCGGCCAGGACGGCAAGGCGATCGAAGTCACGGTCAGCGTCGGCGTGTCGTCGGTGCTGAAGGGCGTGGACACGGTGGCGGCGCTGATGAAGCGTGCCGATCTCGCGCTCTACGAAGCCAAAAGCGGCGGCCGCAATCGGGTCGTCGCCAAGGCGGCGTAGTGATCCAGCCCCGATTATCCAGTCAACCCGACAGGGTTACCCGTTTACCTTAATCCAAGCGATTCGCGAGCCTTGGTTAAGAAACTGTTGATTTTTATAAGCTCTTGCGCGACTGTGCAGGCCAAGACGAAGCCGGCACGAGGATAGACCGCCGGCTCCGGTCCCTGGGAATACCCCATGATGCTCAGGTCCGCCGCATCTCCTGGGTCCGTGGGGTCGGCCGGCCGGCGCTGGCACATAGTGGCCTCCTCGTACCGCTGCCAAACGCCGACCGGCCCCCTTCTTTCCAATGAACATCAGAGCTCCGTGCCAAGGCACGGAAGACTCTGGGTTTTTGCGCCTGAAAATCTGGATATCGTTAGGGGAAATTGCCCCGAGCGCTTGTTCCGCGGCAACCAACAGGGGAAACAATACCGTTCCTTTCCATTTCATACATATGGCGCACAAGGGGCTTGCGGCAAGACCCGGCTCCTCCCGTAAAACCGACCCGAACCAAGGTGCGGAAAACGGGAGTGATGACAATGGTTTCAGATCATGCGGTGGTGATCGCCGGGGGTGGTCCGACGGGATTGATGCTGGCGGGCGAACTGGCGCTAGCAGGCGTCGACGTTGCCATTGTCGAAAGGCGGCCGGATCAGAAACTTGCCGGCCTGCGCGCAGGCGGCCTCCATGCTCGCACCATCGAGGTGCTCGACCAGCGCGGAATTGCCGATCGGTTCCTCTCGCAAGGCCAAGTGAGCCCGTGCCGTAGGTTTTCACATGATCCGCCTGGACATCAGCGATTTCCCAACCCGGCACAATTACCTGTTGGCGCTGCGGCAGAACCACATCGAGCGCATCCTGGCCGACTGGGTCGGCGAGTTGAAGGTGCCGATCTATCGTGAACACGAGGTTGCGGGGTTTATCCAGGACGACAGCGGCGTCAACGTCGAACTGTCCACCGGTCACCGCCTGAGGGCCGCATATCTGGTCGGCTGCGACGGAGGCCGCAGCACCATTCGCAAGGCGGCCGGTATCGAGTTCGCCGGATGGGATCCGATGATGAGCTGGATGATTGCCGAGGTCGAAATGTCGGAAGAACCGCCATGGGGCTTCCGCAGCAATGCCTCCGGAATTCATGCCCTGGGTAAGATCGAGGACGGCAAGAAGGTTGGCGTCGTGCTGACGGAGCCCCGCCTGGAGGCGCGCGGCGAACCGACGCTACGCGAGCTCAGCGAGGCGCTGGCTGCCATCTATGGCACCGATCGGGGTCCACAGCCCGACCTGGCTCTCCCGCTTCACCGACATGACGCGCCAGGCTGCCGCATATCGCGACAGACGCGTGCTGCTGGCCGGCGATGCCGCCCACGTCCATCCGCCGATGGGTGGACAGGGCCTCAACATCGGCGTGCAGGATGCGGTGAACCTTGGATGGAAGCTGGCCCAGGTCATCAAGGGGATATCGCCGGAAAGCCTTCTCGACAGCTATCATGCCGAGCGCCATCCGGTTGCCGCCCGCGTGTTGCGTAACACGATGGCGCAGGTCGCGCTTCGCCGCACGGATGATCGCAGCAAGGCCTTGGCCGACACCGTTGCCGAGTTGCTCGGCATGGATGAACCCCGCAAAAAGATCGCAGCCGAGATGTCCGGCCTGTGTGTCCACTACGACCTCGGCGAGGGGCACCCGCTGCTTGGGCGGCGAATGCCCGATCTCGATCTGACCACCGCCGGCGGACCGTTGCGGGTCTTCACCTTGCTGCACGACGCGCGGCCCGTGCTGCTCAACCTCGGTGAGCCCGGCAGACTGGACATCGCGCCCTGGGCAGAACGGGTCCGGCAGATCGACGCCGGTTACGCCGGTATCTGGGACCTCCCGGCTCTCGGGAGTGTCGTTGCGCCCGACGCGGTCTTGATCCGGCCCGATGGTTATGTGGCTTGGGCCGGGGCGGGAGCCCAACGGGGCCTTGTGGACGCGCTGACCACCTGGTTCGGGCCGCCTGCTGCCGCAGGTTAGCTGACGCGATCGAAGCGATCGCGCGACCGCCTTGAGAATATTGCGTCGCTTCCTCCGACAGTGCTCCTGACAGTTGGTTGACAGGAGTTTTCAACTGTGCAGAATTGGTTGGACCATTGGACCACTCGGAGGAAATGTGGACCAGAACAGCCTGCCACCCATTCAAATCACGGCGCGCGACGACGCCGTGTTGAAGGCGTTGGTGGGATTTGTTCGCGCCGAAGCCCTGCAGCTGGGCGACAGACTCCCAACCGAACGCATTCTCGCCGAGCGGCTGAAGGTCAGCCGCAACACCGTGCGCGAGGCTCTGACACGCTGGGAAGGGCTCGGCCTCGTCGAACGCCGGCAAGGCAGCGGCACCTATCTCAAGGCGGCTGTTTCGCCTGATATGCTGCACATGCCGCTGACACTGGCCGGCGGCAATGATTTCACCAGCCTGATGCAGACGCTGGAGATCCGCCGCGCGCTGGAGGCGGAGGCAGCAGCCCTTTGCGCCGAACGCGCCAGCCAAGCCGATATTGCCGAGATCGCACGCAAGCTCGACATCATGGAACAGGCGTTCCGCACGCGCGAGGGCATGTCGTCGGAAGAGGATTGGGAGTTCCACCAGGCGATCTACCGGGTCTCGGGCAATCCGCTGTTCGAGCAGATCATCGCCGCCATGCATGAGCTGTTTCACCGCTTCTGGGAGCATCCGCTCGGCGTGCGTGACTTCGGCCACGCCAGCTTTCCCTATCACCGGACCATCTACGAACGCATTGCTGCCCGCGATCCGCAGGGCGCTCGCGCCGAGGCGCTCAAGCTGATCGCCACCGTCGAGGACGACCTCAAGCGCGGCGCGGCCAAACTCAAACTCTCGAGCCAGACATGAACGAGCATCCATCAGGTTTCGATTACGACTATCTCGCCGAAGCGGCGACGCTTTTGGCGCATGACGAACCGTTCCCCGGCGGTGCGGTGGTGCCGCCGATCTACCAGACCTCGCTGTTCACCTTCGCCAACTATGCCGAGATGGCCGAAACCTTTGCCGGCAAACGAAGGCAGCCGATCTATTCGCGCGGCGACAATCCCACGGTGATGGAGTTCGAGGCGCGCGTGGCAGCGCTCGAGGGCGCAGAAGCCGCGCGCGGCTTTTCCAGTGGTATGGCGGCGATCAGCGCCACGGTGCTTGCGTTCGTCGGTGCGGGCGAGCGCATCGTGGCGGTGCGCAATTGCTATGGCGATGCCTACCGTTTGTTCGAGCGGCTGTTGCCGCGCCTCAACATCAAGGTCGACTATGTCGACGGCTCCGACCCGGATGCGGTCGCGGCGGCACTTCCCGGCGCCAAGCTGCTTTATCTGGAAAGCCCGACCTCGATGATGTTCGAGCTGCAGGACATCGCGCATCTGACACGGTTGGCCAAGGAACAGGGCATCGTCACCACGATCGACAATTCCTGGGCGACGCCGGTGTTCCAGAAGCCGATCACGCATGGCGTCGACCTGGTGCTGCATTCGGCCTCGAAATACCTTGGCGGCCACAGCGATACGGTCGCGGGCGTCGTGGCGGGTTCGGCTGCCCACATCAAGCACATCAACGAGCAGACCTATTCCTATCTCGGCGGCAAGCTGTCACCGTTCGAGGCGTGGCTTTTGCTGCGCGGCCTGCGCACGCTGCCGCTGCGCCTGCCGCACCACATGAAGAGCGGCCTGACCATCGCCGAACGGCTGAAGGCGCATGCCGCTGTCGAGCGGGTCAACCATCCCGTCTATTCGAACCACCCAGGCAAGGCGACGCTGGCCGGCTATGCCGGGCTGTTCTCCTTCGAGGTTACGGACGAGATCGACATCCCCGTCTTCGTCGACGCGCTGAAATATTTCCGCATCGGCGTCAGTTGGGGCGGGCATGAAAGCCTGGTCGTGCCGGCCAAGGCGTCGCTGGAGCAGACGCCGGGCCTGAATTCGATGGCGCGCTTCGGCGTCAGCCCCCGAACCATCCGCTTCAATGTCGGATTGGAGAGTGTCGAAGACCTGTGGGCGGATGTCGCCCAAGCCTTCGAAAAAGCCAGAAAATAACAAGCGGGTTCAAAATGGGAGTCTTGAACATGAAAAAACTGACCGTCATGCTTGCCACCGTTGCGGGACTGGCGATTTCCGCCGGAAATGCTGTGGCCGATTCGACCCTGAAAATGGTCGAAGTCATCACCAGCCCGCCACGCACCGAATTCCTGAAGAAGCAGATCGCCGAGTTCGAAACGGCCAATCCAGGCATCAAGGTCGAGCTGATCTCGCTGCCCTGGGGGCAGGCGTTCGAGAAATTCCTGACCATGGTGCAGGCCGGCGATACGCCCGACGTGGTCGAGATGCCGGAGCGCTGGATGGGCCTCTATGCCAACAATGCCCAGCTCGAGGATCTCGGCCCGTATATGGCCAAATGGGATGACGCCAAGACGCTTGGCGACCGCGCCAAACAGTTCGGCTCGACCGTCAACAACACCCAGTTCATGATCCCCTACGGCTACTATGTGAACGCGCTGTTCTGGAACAAGAAACTGTTCAAGGAGGCCGGCCTCGATGGCCCGCCGGCGACGCTTGAAGATTTCGTCGCCGATTCCAAGAAGATTTCCGCGCTCCCGGGCAAGTACGGCTACTGCCTGCGCGGCGGGCCGGGCGCCTTCAATGGCATGCACATGTTCATGAACATCGCCGCCGGCAAGGGCGGTTACTTCAACGAGGACGGCACTTCGACGATCAACGAGGAGGGCTCGGTCAAGGGCCTGCAGATGCTGGCCGACATGTACAAGGACGGACTGGCGCCGAAGGATGCGGTGAGCTGGGGTTTCAACGAAACGGTCACCGGCTTCTATTCCGGCACCTGCGCTATGCTCAACCAGGATCCGGACGCGCTGCTCGGCATCGCCGACAAGATGAGCGCCGACGATTTCGCGGTAGCGCCATTGCCGGTCGGGCCGAGCGGCAAATCCTATCCGACACTCGGC
>NZ_RZQT01000207.1:0-7501 GCF_003998485.1 Mesorhizobium sp. M7A.F.Ca.CA.001.04.2.1 | reverse complement strand
GGCACGACGGGGACACCTGCAGCGGCAGCGGCCGATCGCGCCGAGACCTTGTCTCCCATCATCCGGATCGCATCTCCCGACGGGCCGACGAAGACCAATGCAGCGCCTGTGACTGCGTCGGAAAACGCGGCATTCTCGGCAAGGAACCCATAGCCTGGATGAACACTGTCGCAACCGGTGTCGCGGGCAGCCTTCAGAATTGCTTCGACATTGAGATAGGACTTCTTTGCAGCTGGTGGGCCGATGTTGACCGCTTCGTCCGCAAGCTGGACGTGGAGCGACTCGGCGTCTGCGGCCGAATACACCGCCACGGTGGCGATCCCCAGATCTTGCGCGGCCCGGATGATCCTGACCGCTATCTCGCCCCGGTTGGCAACCAGAAGCTTTTTCAGCATCAGTCGAGATCCGCAATAGGTGCGCCGGCCATGATGGGATCCTCATTGTCGGCAATGAAGCGGATGTTCGTACCGGCCGTCTCGGCCCTCACTTCGTGGAACGACTTCATCACTTCGATGAGACCGATTACGTCTCCGGCGGACACCGCGTCGCCATCCGCCTTGTATGGCGGCTGGTCTGGCGAAGCGCTGCGATAAAAAGTGCCGGGAAGAGGTGAAAGAATCTGGGCCATAAAAAGCTCCGGAAAACTGCGGACAGACTAATCTGGAACCGCCCGCGCGGGCGGGTTCGGTCGAGTTCAGTGCCAGGGGGCGATTGCGGTGCGCACGGCCCGGGCTATTTCGATGGCGTTCGGCGTATCGGAATGCACGCAGATGGTTTCGCAGCGTACAGGGAAGAAACTGCCGTCCTCTGCCGTGCCCTCGCCCTCCCTGATGGCGCGTACGCACCGCTCGGCCATCTCTGCGGGGTCCTTGGCGTCATGAACGCGTGTCAAGATCAGCTTGCCGGAGGCATCGTAGTCGAGATCGGCATAGAACTCAGCGACAAATGGGATACCGCGCTCTTGATAGATCTTCTCATGCAGGGTGCCCGTCATGCCGAAGAGGGGTACGCCGAAAATCTCTGCCGCGTCGCACACGCCATGGGCTATTGCCTCCTGCTGCATGGCCATGAAGTAGAGGCTGCCATGCGGCTTGATGTGGTGGAGTTCCACACCCTCGGCCTTGAGGAAGCCGGCAAGCGCTCCCACCTGGTAAATGATGGTGTTCCTGACTTCTTCGCGGGTCATCCGCATCTCGCGCCGGCCGAAACCCTGAATGTCGGGCAAGCCTGGATGGGCGCCGATCTTTACGCCACTCGCCTTGGCGCTGCGGACGGCGGTGTGCATGTGATCCGGATCGGAAGCGTGAAAACCACAGGCGACATTGGCAACGTCGATGATGGGCATCATGCCCATATCATCGCCAACCTTGTAGAGGCCAAAGCTTTCGCCCATGTCGCAGTTTAGCGTCACCGCCATCGCATTGTTACCCCTCGAAGCTGCCGTCTTTGCGGCGTTGCAGCATTTTTTGCGCATGCGAGGGCATTTGTGAAATAGTAGTTTATTGATTGTCATATCAAAAAAACAGATAATGGTTCTGGGCCAGGGCGCACCATGACCATCACCTTGAAACAGCTGGATTATTTTATCGCGACCGCCGAGAGCGGACAGGTCAGTCATGCCGCGGTGGAACTCAACATCTCGCAATCGGCGGTCACTGCGGCGATAAAGACGCTTGAGGCTGACCTGGGCGTACGGCTTTTGGAGCGTAACCACGCTGGCGTAAGACTGACGATGGAGGGCGCGCGGTTTCTTGAACATGCGCGTGTTATCACCGGGGCCGTTGCTGCCGCCGTCCGAAGCCCGTTGCGCGATAGGAAAGGCCTGGCGGGCAAGCTGCGGCTGGGCATGACCTACACGGTCGTCGGCTACTACATGTCGCGCCACTACGCGCGGTTTCGAAAGACCTATCCCGAGATCGAGGTCGAGGTGCTGGAATTGCCCCGAGACGCTCTCGAAAGCGGCTTGATGTGCGGGGACATCGACATGGCCGTGATGCTGGTGTCCAACCTGGAGCACACCAAGGAGTTGGCGCAGGAGGTCTTGATGCGGTCGAACCGCCGGCTCTGGCTTTCGGCTGATCATCACCTCCTCGCGCGGCAGGAGATCAGCCTCGCCGATGTGGCGGCGGAAGATTATGTCATGCTGACGGTTGACGAGGCACGCACGACGGCCGCCCGTTACTGGGATGCCGCGGGCCTTTCGCTCCGCGCCGTCCTTACCACCAGTTCGGTCGAGGCCGTGCGGTCGCTCGTGGCTGCCGGCATGGGGGTCACTGTCCTGTCCGACATGGTTTACCGCCCCTGGTCCTTGGAGGGGCAGCGCATCGAAGTGCGCGGGCTTGTCGAGCCCATCCCCACTATGGACGTTGGCCTTGCCTGGTCGCGTGACAGATCAATCGAACCGGCGGCTGCGGCCTTCCGGGCCTTTATGTCCGTAACCATGGGTGGCGGCGGCTAATCTCCTGCCGCCAGTCAGGCGCTATGGCTCAGGCTCGCTGGTTGAGCAGCGGAGCATGCCGCGCTCAGGAGCTGATGCCTCGCATCCTCAAGGGGGATTTCACCTTTGTCGCAAATTACCTCGTCATCGTCGTCCCTCAGGTTGCTCCCGACAAACAGAAGGAATTCTTGGACAGTCTTATTGGTCACCTCGGACCGGAACCGGAGAAGTTTCTCATCGGCGGGCGGTGACTTCACGGTTGCGGGCTACGATCTGCTCGTGGCGGAGGGGAGGCGTCGCCTCCATGAAGCCCTTGATCAGCGCGTCGCGAATTCCGGGTGCGCGCGCCTTTTCCGCCGTGGACAGCGCATCCTGAAGATCAGGCAACGTCAGTTCCGTGCAGTAGGCGGGCGTGCCCGGTTGCTGGCGCCAGGAATTCGCGAGATCGCCGGCATCAAGTGCGTCGAAACCGGTCTCGTTCACCAGTTCGCGTGCGATCGCTTTGGCATGCACATCATCGCCTGCGACGGGGATCGCGATGCGTCCGGTCATTCCGGCCGCTGCGCCACTTTCTGCGAGCGTTTGGGCGAGGACTGCATTGAATGCCTTGACCACTGGCCGGCCGAGTTGTTCGCTGGACCACACGCTTTCCGGCTTGCCATCGTCAACCTCCGCGATATTCCCGTCGCGCATGGGATAATAGTTGGAGGTGTCGATCACGACCACGTTGGCTGGTACATGGGCAAAGAGGCCGGCGACATCGGGGATCTTCGCAAACGGGATCGATAGAACGATCGCCTCGACATCCCTGGCTGCTTCGTGCGCGGCAACCGGGATCGCACCAACCTCCGTCGCTTTCTCGCCGATGTCCTCAGGCCCCTTCGAGCCCGCCAGCTTCACCGCGTGTCCGGCGGCCGACAGCTTTCGTGCAAGGGTGGTGCCGATATTTCCCGCGCCGATAATGCCGATCTTCATGCCGATTTCCTTCCAGATAATTGTGATTATGAGCTCAGCGCATGGTGCGCTGATCTATTCCGTATTGAGCGGACATCCAGAGGGTCGCGCAGGGCGGTGCTGCCGACGGAGCAGCCCGCCTCGAAACTCGTATAGCTCGCGGCATCTACTGACGGCGCGCGCCAGGCGCCAGGCAGGTTGCGGTGCCCGTTGTCCGGATGCATGCCGGTATCATCTGCCTGATCATCGTGTCCTCGTTTCGCTCGCTGATGCCGACCTGTTAGAATAATCGATCGGGGGCTATATGGAGACTCTCTCCGATTCGGCTTTTAGATGCGGAGAGTGTCTCCGGTATTCAAGGGTTCAAAGTCAGTAATGTCGCAATTGTCGGTCGCGTCAGCCCTGCGCAGGGACGCGCAGCATAATCGAGCGCACATTCTCGAGGTGGCGCGACAAGCGTTCGGCAACGACAGTGTTGACGTTTCGATGGATTCTATTGCGAAGCTGGCGGGCGTGGGAGCAGGGACGCTCTACCGCCATTTTCCAAACAAAGACGCCCTGCTGGCTGCGCTGTTAGTTCTTCATTATGAAGGCCTCGACCATCGTCGCGTTGAAATCGAAGCCGGGGAGAGCGATGCAGGCCGCGCACTCGAACTCTGGGTTGAAGCTCTCGGCGACTGGATGCTGGCTTATGAGGGCTTGCCTGAACCGTTACGGGCGGCTTGCGGAGTAGAATCCCCGCTGACGCCGACCTGCCATGCTGTCATCGCGACGACCGAGCGAATCCTGAAGGCTGCACAGGACGAAGGGCTTGCACGACGGACGATGACCGGGCGCGACATCTTTTTCGGGGCACTGGCGATCGCTTGGGCGAGCGGCGCAACGGCAGCGGGCGAAGACACCCGCAACGTGCTTCGCGACATTCTGAAGAACGGGTGGATGGAACCGAAAACAGCACCGGGCGGCCGACCTTAGTCTGCCTATCCGACTGCGCAGCCTCTCGAATTTAATCACGCCCGCCGCTAGCGGGTGTGCATCAAACAAGCGCTCTCTGACAGGGCGCCGTTGGGCTTGGGAAGGAGCGGCGTGCGAGGGCGGCAATTGGTCGCCCGCCCGCAGCCGCTTGCACAACCGCGATAGCAAAACCTTGGCATGATGAGGAAGAATATTGGACGAGCGGGGGTTTTCTGTACCTCTTGACCAAGCGTGAGCACTCGTCTTGGCGCTATGCTATCATTTCTGATCCCGCTTCCTGAAAACGGGGGATCCCGCAGAGCCTGAGGCAAGTCACCACTTCGTCCAGGATGATATCCAGTGCCTTGGCCACGCCGGGCTCGCCAGCCACGGCGCCGAACAGGGCGGCCCGGCCGATCGCCGCGACGGTGGCGCCGCGTGCCTTGGCCTTGACGATGTCCGTGCCCGTGCGGATACCGGAATCGATGAGGATCGGGATTTGGGCGCCAAGTGCCTGACGGATAGCGGGCAGGGCATCGATGCTCGATACAGCACCGTCGAGCTGGCGGCCTCCATGGTTGGACACCCAGATGCCATCGGCACCAGCCGCCACCAGTCGCGACGCATCGCCCGGGTGCAGGAGGCCCTTGACCAGCAGCCGGCCTTTCCACCAGTCGCGGATCTGGCGGAAATCGTCCCAGTCGAAACCTGCATGAAGGCTGCCGCCAACACGCGCGGCGATCGTCAGGCCGGCGCTGTTGTCACCGAGATAGCCGCGGACGTTCTCGAACTGGGGCAGACCGCCGCGCAGCAGGCGCAGCGACCAGCCAGGATGAAGCATGCCTTCCCAGAGATGCCGGGCCGAAGGCCGCAGTGGGATAGATATGCCGTTCCTAAGATCCTTTTCGCGCTTGCCACCGGCTTGCAGATCAACGGTCACCACCAGCGTCGAATAGCCAAATTCTTCCGCTCGCCTCACCAACTGGCGATTGAAGTCGAAATCCTTGAGCACATAAAGCTGGAACCACAGCGGCCCCTGTACGGCTCGCGCCATGCCTTCGATGCTGGCCGTGGCCATGGTGGAGAGCGTGTAGGGGATGCTGCGAGCGGTTGCCGCCCTCGCGATGGCAATGTCGGCTCCGGGCCTGACCAGCGCGCAGGAGCCCATCGGGCTGATCACCAGCGGTGTTGGCAAGGTCTCGGACCAGAGCGTCGTGGAAACGTTCGGATGCGAAACATCGATAAGCACGCGCGGCAAAAGTCTGATCTTTTCGAAATCGCTTCGATTGGCGTTGAGGGTGAGTTCTTGCCCCGCCCCGCCATCGATGAATTCGAAGACCGACTTCGGCAGACGACGGCGGGCAAGCCTGCGAAAGTCCTCGACCGAAACATGGCGATCGAGAGCGCCCATCTCAGGTCTGGACCTTGTGCCCGCCGGCAATGAATATCCGGCGCATGAGCGTCTGGCCGACCTTGCCAGGTCCAACAAGATTTATCCTTGGCTTGGTCATATCAGTCGCGCCCGGCCGTGAGCCGGTCGCAGACCGAACGGGTTATCTCGCTGGTCGACGCCCTGCCTTTCAGGTCGGTGCTCAGAAGCCCGTTGGCCAGGCAGTCCTCGGTCACGCGACGGATGCGCGCTGCGGCCTGGTTGAGCCTCTCGTCGCCATGCTTGTGGCCGAGCCAGTCGAGCATCGAGGCTGCCGACAGGATCGTCCCATAAGGGTTGGCGATACCCTTGCCGGCAATGTCGGGTGCCGAGCCGTGCGCGGCCTGAAAGAAGCCGTTGGCCGCGCCGATCTCGGCTGAAGGCGCCATGCCCATCCCGCCCACCGTCGCGGCGGCGAGGTCGGACAGGATGTCGCCGAACATGTTCTCGCTGACGATGACGTTGAAATGGCCCGGTTTCACCACGAGATACATCGCCATGGCGTCGACCAGCGCGTGCTCGGTCGCGATATCGGGATAGTCCTTCGCCACTTCGTCGAAGACGGAGCGAAAGAAGGCATAGCTGCGCAGCACGTTGGCCTTGTCGCAGCAGGTCACCCGGCGCACGCCGTCACGGGGCGCGCCGCCCGACTGGCGCGCCAGTTCGAAGGCCTTGCGTGCGATGCGCTCGATGCCGGAGCGGGTCTGCACCAGCGTGTCGACCGCCACTTCGCCGCGCAACAGCGCGCCCGATCCCCGCGCGGCGTAAAGCCCTTCGCTGTTCTCGCGCAAGATGATGTAGTCGATATCGCCGGCCTTCACTCCGCTCAACGGGCTCGGCACGCCCTCGAAGAGCCTGACGGGGCGGATATTGGCATAGAGATCGAGTTCGAAGCGCAGCCTCAGCGTGAAATCCAGGCCTGCTTCGGTCCCATCGGGATGGATGACGCCCGGCAAGCCGCCCGCACCATGCAGGATGGCGTCCGCCTCGCGGCAGGCCTGGAAGGTCGGCTCGGGAAAGCTCTGGCCGGTCTTCAGGAAATGCTCGGCTCCGGCCGGGTATTCGCTGAAGTGCAAGGGGCTGCCGGGACCGAGCGCTGCTTTCACCACTTGAACCGCTGCGGCGCAGACTTCCGGGCCGATGCCGTCGCCATGCACCACGGCGATTTCGTAGACAGGCTTCATCGCCAACTCCCAAATGGTCTAACGCTCAGATGCACTTGCCGCCATCGACGTTGAGGTCGACGCCGGTGATCATGCTGGCCTCGTCGGAGCACAGGAATGCCGCGGCGTTGCCCATGTCCGCCGGCGTAGACAGCCTGCCGATCGGAATGGTGGCGACGACGCGGGCGCGGTTCTCTTCGCCGGAGCCGATGAAAGTGGACAGAAGTGGCGTGTCGCCGGCAACCGGATTGATGGCGTTGACGCGGATGCCGAAGGGGGCGAGTTCCACGGCCATGGCCCGGGTGGCGGCAATCGCCCAGCCTTTGGAAGCATTGTACCAGGTCAAATTCGGGCGCGGCGAGACGCCGCCGGTGGAGGCGACGTTGAGGATGGCGCCCGATTTGATGGATTTGAAATGCGCAACGACCGCACGGGCGCCATTGTAGATGGATCGCATGTTGACGTTGGCGATCCGGTCGAACATCTCTTCGTTCATCGTCTCGAGCGCCAAGGGCGGCTGGGCCACGCCGGCATTGTTGACCAGTATGTCGAGACCGCTAAAGG
>NZ_RZQT01000206.1:0-7631 GCF_003998485.1 Mesorhizobium sp. M7A.F.Ca.CA.001.04.2.1 | reverse complement strand
CCATTTCCACCGTCTGGAATGGCCTGCGTGCCGGCCGCCCCACCGGTTCCTGCATCCGGACCGTTGCCCGCGACGCCGGCGTCACCTGCATCGCCACCATCGCCGCCGTTGCTGTCTACGTCACCATCACCGCCCCTGCCTCCGGTCGCACCATAAAGAGCCTGTGCATGCGCCGGCGCCGTCAGGATGACTGGCAGCAGCAACGACCCCGCGAGCGCCGTGGAGCACAAAAGTACAAGCGGGCGTATGAGCGAGCGACGATCGCGAATTGTCATGGAATTCCCCCCGTGTGCCGCAAGCAACGATTCCGCGGCCGGCCCGATCGCCGAGCGTCCCGCGAAAATCATCGCTTGCCGCTGCGTCGGGTCGCGTGCGTCCGCCACGCACATCGCCCGACTGCTTCCTCACAATCCGCCCGGCGAAACCACCAAGACGATCGCGGCCGATGATAAAACGTCCTCTCCCGACAATTCCACCGATCAATTCTATTGAATTCTGACCAATTCTTGCACGGGCGGATCGCGCTTGCCTCCCCGCACAACTCCTGCGAGATTCAACATTTGGCGCATCGGGGGGTGCGGCAGGGGAACCCCGTGCGAATACTCGACCATGCTTGATCTGAAGACCGTTCTGGTTGTTACGTTTGCAACCGCAAGCCTGCAGGCCGTCACCTGGTTGTTTGTGTGGCTGGCGTGGCGCCGCCTCTATGAGTTGAAGTTTCTTGCGGCCGGCTTCGTCGCTATCGCGGCGGGGGTGCTGCTGATTCTCCTGCGTGGGGAGCAGCCGGCGGCCTGGGCCATCGTGCTCCACAACACGATCATCAAGCTAGGCCTGGTGTTGCTGGCCGAGGGTCTGGCGCGCTTTCTGGGACAGCCACGCTATACCTGGATCAGCATTTCACTGCTGATTTTCCAAATTGTCGCATGGAGTGCCGCCCTCGCGATGGATCCGGGCGACATTGCTATACGCATTCACGCATCGACCTTCTTTACGGTCGTGATGATGTCGGTGATGTGTCTTGGGCTGATGCGGGACCGGACGCAACCAACCCTCCTGCGCTGGATCACGATCGGTGTGCTTGCCGAGTATATCGCGGCTAGCGTTCTCCAGAGCATCATCGAATACCGGCTGCCGGTCGATTTTCAAGGCGCCTCGGTTCTGGCCGACCGCAACGCTTGGTATCTGCTGCAGGGCGCGCTGTTCCTGATCGCCTTTTTCGGCTGCCTGCTGTTCATGGTCAGTTCGCGGCTGTCCTCTGCGCTGCTGGAGAAAAATATCGCCTTGTCGCGGGAGGTACGGGAACGACGACGGCTGGAAAGCCGGTTGAACGCGAGCCTGGCGGCCGAACGTGTGCTTCGCGACGAGCAGGCGGACTTCATGCGCGTCGTCAGCCACGAGTTTCGCACCCCGCTCGCCATCATCCGCAACGCGGCCGACATGATCGGCCTTGTCGGCCACAAGTCGCCCGAAGCGACACGAGAACGGATTGCCGGCATTGGCGAGGCGCTCGATCGCCTGTTTTCCCTGATCGACCGCTTCATGGCCAATGATCGCGACAGCGGGTTTCAGCCGGAGATGATACGCGTCGGTTTGCTTATTGCCGATGTGCGGCTGCATTTCGGGATGACCGGGCGCGGCGAGCGCCTGATCTTTACGGCGGATGACGACGCCGTTTCGCTTGTCGCCGATCCCGAGATGCTGGCGACCGTCCTGATCAACCTCATCGACAATGCGCTCAAATATTCGTCGGAGGACCAGCCAGTGGATATCGATGTGCGCAGCGAAGGTCGAAGTGCGGTCATTCGGGTGCGTGACCGTGGCATCGGCATTCCACAGGCCGAGCTTCACAAGATCGGCAGGCGCTTTTTCCGGGCCTCCAATACGATGGCGGGAACCGGAACCGGTCTCGGCCTCTATTCTTCGCGCAAATTGCTGGCCTATCACGGCGGCAAGCTGCAGTTGCTCGCCAACGACGACCAGGGCATTACGTCCATCGTCAGCCTGCCTCTGGCAGGCGAGGCAACGGATCGACTTTCGCCCGAGGAACTGACCGCATGACGCATATTCTGATCGTCGAGGACGAGCCCCGGCTGCGCAAGGATCTGGCGGATTTCCTGGAACTGACGGGCTTCACGGCCGAAGGCGTCGCCACGGCAGGGGAATTGCGCCAGACGCTGGCCAACGGCAGCTCGCCCGCTGTCATCATCCTCGATGTCGGGCTGCCCGATGGGAACGGGTTCGATCTGGCAACCGAAATCCGCAAATCACATGCCTGCGGCATCATCATGCTGACGGCGCTCGGTGACAGCGACGACCGTATCCGTGGCTTTGAGAGCGGCGCCGACATCTACCTGGTCAAGCACAGCACGCTGCGCGAGATCGACGCCGCAATTCGCAGCCTGCTGCGACGGACGGGAGCCCCGCCCGACTCTGCCAACGGCAGCAGCGATCGGTGGGTGCTGGACGGCACGAACTGGATGCTGATCGCGCCCAATCACCGTTCGCTTAAACTGACGGCGGCCGAGTTCGCCTTCATGAACGTGCTCTGCAACCGTAGCGGCGAAATCTGCCAGCGCGAGGATCTGGTGGAGCTTGTCGCCCGTCCCAGGTCGAACTTCGACAACAGGCATCTCGACGCAGTCGTCAGCCGGCTACGCCGCAAACTGGAGGAGCACATCAGCTTGCCCGCGCCGATCAAGGTCGTCTATGGCGTTGGCTACATCTTCACCGCAGCCGCCGCCGTGCAATGAACGTCTGCTCAACGGCTGCTTCCAGACCGAAGCATCGACTGGTCATGGCGCGGCAGGACCTCGATGTGCAGCCTGCAATGTCCGCTCTCAGGAAGCCACCATGCCCGCCCCTAAGACCGAGATTGCCGCCATTCGCAACCTGGTAAATGACGCTCACCGTTGGCCCATAGCGGAACACCCTCAGCTTACTCCTCGCCCTGCTTCTGCGCGATGATGTCGAGCCGCTCGCGGTCGGAGCGTTCGCGCTCGTCGCGGTTGCGCACGTCCTTGTAGGCACGCTCAACCATGTTGGTGCGGGCGGTCGCGGCGGCGATGAGGCCGGCTTCTTGCTTCGCGCTTGCCAGGTTCGCCTCCTGGCGCACGACCGCTTGGGCGATGCGGCGGTGGTAGAGATCGGGGAACAGGGCGGAAAGCGAATCGGGCTGGTCGAAATGGCCGACCAGTTCCCTGGCTTCAGCCTCGGCGGCACTGGCCGCGGCAAGGAAGGTGGCGTGGCGGGTTTCGTGCAGCGCCTTCAACTGTTCCTGCACCTTGACCAGTTTCTTGAGGCGGTCCTTGCGCGTGCTCATGGTCATCTCGCCAGCGTCAGGTCGACGAAGCCGTCGACGAACAGCGACAGCATGGTGCCGACGGCGAAATAGAAGATGATCATGCCGCCGGCGATGATGAAGGGCTGGGAGATGAAATAGATCGGGATCTGCGGGGTCAGCTTGTTGACGAAGCCGATCGTCAGATTGACGAGAATGGCATAGGCGACGAACGGGCTGCCGAGGCGGATGACCAGGAAGAAGGTGTCCGACACCGTGTCGGTGACATCGACGAGGGCTGCCTGCGGGTTGAAGAAGATGTTGACCGGCGCGACCGTGTAGGAGGAAACCAGCGCGCGTATTATCTCGTGGTCGAAATCGAACACGAACAGCATCAACAGCGCCGAGAACGAGATGATCGCGGCAAGGGCTGCCTGGGGTTCGGGCTCCTCGATCGCCGGTCCGCCGGTGCCGCCATAACCGACCAGCATGGCGATGGCCGAACCCATGAAGCGCAGGGCTTCCATGTAGAGCCTGGTCATGGCGCCGATCAGGCCGCCGACCAGAAGTTCCGAGATGATCATCGGCACCAGGATCTGCGGGCGCGGGTCGACGAAAGGAAAGATCTTGTCCCACAGGAAGGCGAGCAGGCCGCCGGTGGCGGCGACCGCCACGAACAACCTGACCTGGACCGGGACGCGGGCGCTGGACAGGCCCGGCATCAGCATGAAACAGGCGCCGATGCGGCAGAAGGCGAGGAACGCCGCGATGACGACGCCTTGCGACAGCACGCTCACGATATGGTTCCGAGCACCCTGATCTCGACGCCCTTGGCGATTTCGACGTGGCTGAGCACCGGCAGCGTGGTGAACAGCCGCTCGATGATCATGCGCACATAGGGGCGGGCGTCGGGCGCGGTGACGAGGACGAAACGTTCGCCGGCTTCCAGATATTTCTTGATCGCCTTGGTGGCGTCCTGGCCGAACTCCTCGAGCTGGCGCGGGTCGATGTCGAACTCGCGCACCTCGCCCTTGGCGTCGCGCTTGAGGCTCTGGTGGAAGGCGAGGTCCCAGCGGTTGCCGAGGCGAAGCACCTTCAGCACGCCGCCCTCGGACAGGTCGCCGCAGATCTGCTGGGCCATGCGGATGCGGACATGCTCGACGATCTGCTCGGTGCGGCGCACATGCGGCGCGATCTCGGCGATCGCCTCGATGATCAGGTGCAGGTTGCGGATCGAGACGCGCTCGGCGAGCAGCAGCTTCAGCACCGCCTGCAGGCCGGGATAGGAGATGTGCGTGGTGCAGATCTCATCGGCGAGCTTGCGGTATTCCTGGTCCTGGCGCTCCAGCAGCGCCTTCATGTCCTTGTAGGACAGAAGCTGCGGCAGGTTGTTGCGGATGACTTCCGAGAGATGGGTGAGCAGCACCGACATGTTGTCGGCGAAGGTGTAGTTCTCGCGCTTCAGATCCTCGGCGAAGGTTTCCATGACGGAATAGGCGCGCATGCCGAAGGCCGGCTCGCGGATCTCCTCGCCAGGTATTTCGGGCACGTCGCGATTGCCGAGCAGCACCATGATCTCGCCGACCCGCATCTGGTATTCGGCGACCACGGTGCCGTGCACCTTGATCTGGTAGCTTTTCGGCGGGATGGCGAAATCGTCGGCGACACGCACTTCCGGCACGACGAAGCCGTACTGGGTGGCGAATTTCTTGCGCATCTTGCCCATGCGGAAAACCAGTTCCTGATGCGACGTCAGCAGCCTTGTCGACAGCTGCTTGCCGATCAAAAGCTCGATCTCGGCGGTGGCGAGCGAGGCCTTGACCGAGTTCTTCTCCTCCTCGACCTTGGTCGCCTTTTCCTGGTCCTTGATCGCCTCGGCTTCGGCGAGGACACGGTTGGCGCGCATCGGGATGACGTAGCCGAGGCCGGCCATGCCGGCGGCGAGCGCAAAGAACGGGAACAGCGGCAGGCCAGGCATCAGGCCGAGCAGCACCAGCAGAGATGCCGCGACATAGAGGGCGCGCGGATGGGCGCCGAGCTGGCCGAACACGGCCTGGTTGGTCGAGCCGCGGGTGCCGCCCTTGGAGACGAGCAGGCCGGCGGCGAGCGACACGATCAGGGCCGGGATCTGGGTGACGAGGCCGTCGCCGACCGACAGCTTGATGAACACGTCGGCGGCTTCGCCCATGCCCATGCCGTGCCTGATGTAGCCGATGGCGATGCCACCGACGATGTTGATGGCGGTGATGATGAGGCCGGCGATGGCGTCGCCGCGCACGAACTTCGAGGCGCCGTCCATCGAGCCGAAGAAGGAGCTTTCTTCTTCCAGTTCACGGCGGCGCAGCTGCGCGGTCTTGTCGTCGATCATGCCGGCGGAGAGGTCGGCGTCGATCGACATCTGCTTGCCGGGGATGGCATCGAGGGTGAAGCGCGCGCCGACTTCGGCGATACGCGTGGCGCCCTTGGTGATGACGATGAAGTTCACCACGATCAGGATCATGAAAACGATGAGGCCGATGACGAAGTCGCTGGCCATCACCAGCTTGGAGAAGCCGGCGATGACATAGCCGGCCGCATGCGTGCCCTCATTGCCATGCGCCAGAATCATGCGCGTGGTGGCGATGTTGAGCGACAGCCTGAGCATGGTGGCGATGAGCAGAACGGTTGGAAAAGACGAAAAATCGAGCGGCCGCTGGATCCACAGCGCCACCATCAGGATCAGCACCGAAAGCGCGATCGAGAAGGCGAGGCCGATGTCGATGAGAAAGGCCGGAATCGGCAGGAACAGGACGGCCAGGATGATGACGATGCCGATGGCGAAGAAGACGTCGCGGCCGTTCTTGGCCACCGCGCCGGGCTGAATGCTTTCGCTGATCGCCATATCGTCCTCAAACCCCATAGACTGCCGAGCGCGCGACAGCCCTGTGAGGGTAGCCCGCCAAGCTTGCGCGAGGGTGGGAGACTGGCTAGTTCCAACGATCATGCGCAGGTCGCCGTGTCGGCCGGCCTCGTAAAGAAGGCAAACCCCATGCTTCTGATCATCGGCACCATCCGCTTGCCGCCAAACAAATTTGAGGAAGCCAAGCCCGCAATGGAGCGCATGGTTTCCGGCAGCCGCGCCGAGTCCGGCTGCATCCAATATTCCTATGCGCAGGATGTTTTCGATGCCGGGCTCATCCGGGTCACGGAAGTCTGGAGCGACAGGGCGGCACTCGACGCGCATTTCGCCTCGCCGCACATTGCGGACTGGCGTGCGAGCTGGCCGGCGCTTGGCATAGGCGAGCGCAACCTCGTGCTCTATGAAGCCGGCGAGCCCATGCCGACCTGAACTGTCCATCGGCGATCGATATCGCGCTGTCGCCAACATGGTGTCTGTCGGCATTGTGGTTGCCATGCCGTGCTGCCGGGCGTATCAGGCTGGTTTTCCACTGCCTTTTGATATCGGCGAGCCGCCCCGGTGCTTTCCAGAAACCACAGCGAAGTCTACGCCCGCCGGCTGCGCGCGGTGCTGATCAGGTCGTTGCCCCTGCTCGAGGCGCGCGGCATCGTGGTGGTCATCCTCGCCGGTGTCGTAGGCGTCATGGCTGGCATATTGGTCACGGCGATGAGCCAGATCGTGCAGGACCTGCACGGGCTGCTGTTCGGCGTTCAGCCAGGCGGCCGGCTTTCCGGCATGTTTTCGCTCGCCAATCCGATGCAGGCGCTGATACCGGCGATCGGCGGCATGCTGCTGGGGCTGACGGTGGTCTGGCTCAGGATACGGAAATTCCGCACACCGATCGACCCGATCGAAGCCAATGCGCTCTATGGCGGGCGCATGTCGCTGACCGACACCTTCATCATCGCCGGCCAGACGATGATCTCCAGCGGTTTTGGCGCCT
The DNA here is from genome assembly GCF_003998485.1 of Mesorhizobium sp. M7A.F.Ca.CA.001.04.2.1. NCBI lineage: Bacteria > Pseudomonadati > Pseudomonadota > Alphaproteobacteria > Hyphomicrobiales > Phyllobacteriaceae > Mesorhizobium > Mesorhizobium sp. M7A.F.Ca.CA.001.04.2.1. Next base: position 473 of record NZ_RZQT01000206.1, on the reverse strand, counting down.
CGGTCGGGCTGGAAGCCGGCTACACGCAGGTTGGCTCCGGGCTGGCATCGCGGCTGGCGGGCATCTTCAGGCTGCGCCGCAACGATGTCCGTATCCTGGTCGGCTGTGGTGCGGCCGGCGCCATCGCCGCTGCCTTCGATGCACCGCTGACCGGCGCCTTCTACGGCTTCGAATTGGTCATCGGCATCTACTCGGTCGCCAATGTCGCGCCTGTCATGACCGCCGCGATCTCAGCCTCGCTGACCGCCGAAATGTTCGGCGGGGTGCCGTTCCCGCTCGAGCTTTCGGGTCTGCCGGCGCTCACCGCCAGCCAGTATGTGCCGTTCCTGCTGCTCGGGCTGCTCGGCGGCGCCGCCTCGATCGCCATCATGCATCTGGTGACATTGATCGAGCGCGGTTTCGCCAGGCTGTCGATCGATGCGTCGCTGCGCCCCGTCATCGGCGGCGTCATCGTTGGCTTGTTGGGGCTGATC
>NZ_RZQT01000205.1:0-7744 GCF_003998485.1 Mesorhizobium sp. M7A.F.Ca.CA.001.04.2.1 | reverse complement strand
TCGGCGGCTCGCCGGGGCGCATGACACGATAGATGTCGAACAGCGCGTCCTGGCGGCTCTCGTTCTTGTCGACGTTGAGCGTGTTGCGGATATAGGCGCCGACATTGACGTGGTCGATGTCGAGAACCTTGATCTCCTCTTCGCCGGTGCCGAGCAGCACCTTCAGCGTCTTCTCGTCGATCTCGTCACCGGCCTCGAGGAAGATCTCGCCGGTGGCGTAGTTGACGATGTCCTCGGCCAGATAGTTGCCGAGCAGGTCCTCGTCGGTCGCCTTGATCGCCTTCAGACCCTTTTCGCCAAGCGCCCGTGCCTGGCGTGCGGTGATCTTCTTGCCGGCCTCGACGACGACTTCGCCGGTATCGGCATCGACAAGGTCGCCGACAGCCTTGAGGCCGCGGAAACGCTCGACGTTGAACGGAATGCGCCAATGGTCGCCGGCACGCTTGTAGGTGATCTTGTTGTAGAAGGTCGACAGGATCTCTTCGCCGTCCATGCCGAGCGCCATCAGCAGCGACGTCACCGGAATCTTGCGGCGGCGATCGATGCGGGCGTGCACGACGTCCTTGGAATCGAACTCGATGTCGAGCCACGAACCGCGATACGGGATGACGCGCGCGGCAAACAGAAGCTTGCCCGACGAGTGCGACTTGCCCTTGTCATGGTCGAAGAAGACGCCCGGCGAACGGTGCATCTGCGAAACGATGACGCGCTCGGTGCCGTTGACGATAAAGGTGCCGTTCAAGGTCATGAGCGGCATGTCGCCCATGTAGACGTCCTGCTCCTTGATGTCCTTGATGGACTTGGCGCCGGTGTCCTCGTCGATATCGAACACGATGAGGCGCAGCGTCACCTTGAGCGGCGCGGCATAGGTGAGGTCGCGCTGACGGCATTCGTCAACGTCGAATTTCGGTCCTTCGAACTCGTACTTCACGAACTCCAGCATGGAGGAGCCGGAAAAATCGGAGATCGGGAAGACCGACTTGAAAACGGCCTGCAGCCCCTCGTCCGGACGCCCACCCTTGGGCTCCGCCACCATCAGGAACTGGTCATAGGATGCCTTCTGAACCTCGATCAGGTTCGGCATCTCCGCAACTTCCGGAATTTTTCCGAAGAACTTGCGTACGCGTCTGCGGCCATTGAAAGTCTGGGTCTGGGCCATCGTCGCTCCTTAGCTCTAAACTCGGGACGAGCCTCGCCGCGGCTCGCCTTGCATACTGGGCCACCTTGGCGGCAACCCTCTGTCTGTTTTCCCGGCGCCTGTCGGCGGCCGGCTAGAACGGGAGAAAACCCGTTTCCTGAAGGCCGGTTTTCGGCCCTCAGGAAAGAGGTTCTCGCAGATCTCGCGTTACGCGCTCTCCCTTCGGGCGAAGGGAGTGGCGGACGGCGCGAGGCCGCCCGCCGCTTTTACGCTTACTTCAGTTCGACCTTGGCGCCGGCTGCTTCCAGCTGGGCCTTGAACTTGTCAGCGTCGGCCTTGGAAACGGCTTCCTTGACCGGCTTCGGAGCCGCTTCAACCAGATCCTTGGCTTCCTTGAGGCCAAGACCGGTGATGGCGCGGACTTCCTTGATGACGTTGATCTTCTGAGCGCCTGCGTCGGTGAGGACGACGTCGAATTCCGTCTTTTCCTCGGCCGGAGCAGCAGCGGCCGCAGCGCCGCCAGCAGCGGCAACCGCCACCGGAGCAGCAGCCGAAACGCCCCACTTTTCTTCCAGAAGCTTCGACAGCTCGGCCGCCTCGAGGACGGTCAGCTTCGAAAGGTCGTCTACGATCTTTGCGAGATCAGCCATTGTTGTGTTCCTTCATAAGGTTCGAACGTGTGTTTGTGATAGCGAGGAACGGCCTCATGCCGCCTCGTCCTTCCGGGCGTAAGCGCCGATGACGCGCGCGACCGAGGCCGCTGGCGCATTGACGATCTGGGCGATCCGGGTTGCCGGCGTGGCGATCATGCCAACCAGCCTGGCGCGCAGCTCATCGAGCGACGGAAGTGTGGCGAGTGCCTTCACACCGTCGGCATTGAGCGAGGTGGTGCCCATTGCGCCGCCGAGAATGACGAGCTTGTCATTTCCCTTGGCGAAATCGGACGCGACCTTCGGCGCCGCAATCGGATCCTCCGAATAAGCAATCAGCGTCTGTCCCTTGAACAGCTCGATGATCGATGCGGAGTCCGTGCCCTGAAGAGCGATTTTGGCGAGACGGTTCTTCGCGACTTTGACGGTGCCACCGGCAGCGCGCATTTTCGACCGAAGGTCGTTCATTTGCGCGACGGTGATACCGGCGTAGTGGGCCACGACCACTGAACCTGCGTTCGAGAACGCACCGTTCAGGCCCGTGACGAGTTCGCGTTTTTCCGCTCTGTCCACTGCCTATCTCCAGTTGACCCCAATCCTGTTAACGGGAACATCCCATTGACGAGGACAGGCGTCGGGTTGCCTTTTGTCGGCCGGGCCATCCAGTAACGGATCTCCCGAACGACGCTCGAGGATCCTGCCCCCTTTCGCCACATCGACAATCAAGCCGGCGATGCGCAGACAAAAGGCAAACACGGTTCGAACCTTTCATTGGAGCAATCGCTCCGTTGTCCGGTCTTCACCCGTCTCATGCAGGCCCAAATCGAATTAAGGCTTCTGGGCCGCCTGCAATCTCGGACAGGATGTCCGGAAACCTTTCGGCTTCCGGTACCGGGCCGCCGACAAGTCGGAGGTCCGGAATTCACTTGCGGATCAGCCGCTTGGCGGCCGATCCAAATGTTCGTATCAGGACGCGTTGAGCGTCGCGACGTCGAGCTTGAGGCCCGGGCCCATCGTCGAGGTGACCGACACCTTCTTGACGTAGTTGCCCTTGGCGCCAGTCGGCTTTGCCTTGGTCACCGCATCGGCGAAGGCGCGGATGTTCTCCTCCAGGGCCTTGACGTCGAACGAGACCTTGCCGACGCCGGCATGGACGATGCCAGCCTTCTCGACACGGAACTCGACGGCGCCGCCCTTGGACGCCTTGACGGCGGCGGCAACGTCGGTGGTGACGGTTCCGACCTTCGGGTTCGGCATCATGCCGCGCGGGCCGAGCACCTTGCCCAGACGGCCGACCAGCGGCATCATGTCCGGCGTGGCGATGCAGCGATCGAAATCGATCGTGCCCTTCTGGACGATGTCGACCAGATCCTCGGCACCAACGATGTCGGCGCCGGCAGCGCGCGCTTCGTCGGCCTTGTCGCCACGGGCGAACACGGCGACACGTACCGAGCGGCCGGTGCCGTTCGGCAGGTTGACCACGCCGCGGACCATCTGGTCGGCATGACGCGGGTCGACGCCGAGGTTCATGGCGACTTCGATGGTCTCATCGAACTTCACCGAGGAACGGTCCTTGAGCAGCTTCAGCGCATCACCCAGGGCATAAGCCTTGTTGGGATCGATGCCTTCGCGGGTCTTCGATACACGCTTTGCAATCTTTGCCATGATCTTAGCCCACCACTTCCAGACCCATCGAGCGGGCGGAGCCCTCGACCATGCGCATGGCCGCTTCGACGTCGTTTGCGTTCAGGTCTTTCATCTTCGCGGTGGCAATCTCGCGGACCTTGTCACGCGAAACCGTACCGGCCTTGACCTTACCCGGCTCCTTGGAACCAGAGGTCAGGTTCGCCGCCTTCTTCAGGAAGTAGCTCACCGGCGCCGTCTTCATGACGAAGGTGAAGGACTTGTCCTGATAGTAGGTGATGACAACCGGAACCGGCGATCCCTTTTCCATTTCCTGGGTCTGCGCGTTGAACGCCTTGCAGAACTCCATGATGTTGATGCCACGCTGACCAAGCGCCGGGCCGATCGGGGGAGACGGCGTAGCCGATCCCGCTTTCACCTGGAGCTTGAGCTGGCCTGCAATTTTCTTAGCCATCTCTTTTCCTGCCTTTGTCTATGCCGGTCATGCCGGCGGTTGCAGTCTGGTGGTGCGATCCATGCGGCCGGCTAAAGCCGCATTCGTCTCCCACCGTTCTCAGGCCGCGCTTCCGCGCCGCCTCCCCTGATCGCCAAACCGGCTTCAGGGATTTCGGATCAGCCCTTTTCGACCTGCCCGAATTCCAGATCGACAGGCACGGCGCGCCCGAAGATCGAAACTTCCACCTTGAGCCGCGCCCGCTCCTCGTCCACTTCCTGGACGAAACCGTTGAACGACGCGAAGGGACCATCCGAAACGCGGATCGCTTCGCCGATCTCGAACGTGACCGAGGGCTTGGGCCGCTCGACGCCTTCCTGGACCTGGTTCAGGATGCGCTGCGCTTCCGCCTCGGTGATCGGCACCGGCTTGGAATCACCCAGGAAGCCGGTGACCTTCGGCGTGTTCTTGACCAGCGAGAACACGGCATCGGTCAGATTGGCCTTCAGCAGCACATAGCCCGGGAAGAACTTGCGCTCGGCATCGACCTTGCGGCCGCGGCGAACTTCGACGACCTTCTCGGTCGGAACCACGATCTGGTGGATGTCGGCAGACAGGCCCTTCTGCTTGGCCTTGTTCTCGATATCCTCGGCGACCTTCTTTTCAAAGTTCGAATAGGCGTGGACGATGTACCAGCGCGCGGTCATTTCAAGACTTCTCCGTAATCGCCGGACTTAGCGTCCGATGCCCAGAATCTGTTCGACCGCGAGGCCCATGAGCTGATCAGCGGTGAAGAAAAAGATCATCGCGATCACTGCGAAGGCCAGAACCATCACCGTCGAGATCATCGTTTCGCGCCGCGACGGCCAAGTCACCTTGGCGGTCTCCGCGCGAACCTGCTGGAGAAAGACGAAAGGATTTGTGGTTTTCGAAGCCATATGCCGCTCTGTCTTCAAGACCCGTTGGCCGGGTCTCCTGGATGATCCCGCTGGCCGGGACGTGCCGCCTGAGCGAATTTCGCGCCGAATCAGCGCAATCATTTCGCCCATGCAAATCAGACGCGTAAAGCCGGTTTCCCAGCTCCACGCGTCGCGTGTCTGTTTCGTCTACATAAAACCGATTCTTGATCCACGCAAGTGGCAAGTCTCCGCTTTATGACCAAACACCGCCTCGGAACCATCCAGTCGTTCCGTCCCGGCTATGGCGCTCTTATGCCCCAATCGACCCTATATGGCAAGCGGGTCGCCGATTTTCAAAGGCCGGACCATGGAAATATCGTTTTGAACGCCATTCCGAAACGGCGAGACATTGGGTTGAATGCCATTCAGGGAATGGCACGGGCAGCAGGGCTCGAACCTACGACCTGCGGTTTTGGAGACCGCCGCTCTACCAACTGAGCTATGCCCGTACGTGCGCATGTCGGCGCAGCAGGCGCTTCCTAAAAGCTTCCGCACGCTCTGTAAAGAGCGGTTTGCATGCAAACACGCCTTAACCTCTGCGCCAGAAATCGGGATAGTCGACAACCAGCCCGTTGCGGTCGATTTCAAGTTCCCGCCTGAAGTCGCTGGCGCGCGATTCATAGAGATATCGCCTGCCCTCTTCGAGGCATGTGTAGCGCTGCGGGTTGGCGACGACCGTGAGGGCGGGGAAGTCGATGAAGGCAGTGGTTATCTCGGCACTCTGCCCGGCGGAAAGCTGCAATCGCCGGATCGGCAGCGTGTTGGTGAACGGCGTGATGGTCAGGTCGGGATCGAAAATGCCGTCGAGCTCCGGCATCGGCAGGCCGTCCCTGGTCCAGCGACCATCGCCATCGGCGGCAAGAACAAGCGTGCGGCCGCTACCGATCATATCGACAACGACACGCCTGGCGTGCCAGCCGACATCGCAAGCGATGCGGTAACGGACGGCAAAAGGCGTTTGCCCGGAGCAGACTGCGACAGAGTCGGCCGAGACCTCCCCTGCCCGCTCCTGCAGCACCAAATGTTCGAGACCCGGTCCGTCCCACTCGCGCCAACGTATGATCTTCACATCTTCCGACATCAGCCCAACACCTCCATGGCGAACTGGACGCTAGTTTGTACCCGGTGGCTGATAGGGGCCGCCCGGCACACCCCAGCCCCAGGCCGGCATCGGTTCCGTCTGCGGATCGCAGGTTTCGCCGAGATTGGAGTTCATCTTGGCCAGGCGCGATCCCCATTCGACATAGCCCATGAAGGCCGAACGGAATTCCGGATCGTCAGGCAGGCCGACCGCGTCGGCGGCATCGGCCAGGAGGCTGATCCAGCGGCGGCGCTGCTCCTCGCTCAGATGCTTGCCCAGATGGTGCATGACCATCTCGCGGTGGCCGCCGAACTGCTCGCTGTAGGTCTTCGGTCCGCCGAAAACCTCGCCGATGAAGGCCGCGACATGGGCGGGGTGATCCGGCGACATGGTCTTGAACACCGGCCCAACGATCGGGTCCTGCGCCACCTTGTCATAGAAGGTCTGGGTGAGCCGGTTCAAGGCCTCGCTGCCGCCGGCCCATTCGTAGAGTGTCGGGATATCCTGGCCCATTCTCGATCCTCCGCCTGCCTGAAGCCGCCAGCAGCGACGATAGCGGAAAAATCGAAAGCGGCTCAACCTGCCTCGATGGCCAGTTTCGGGCTCCGTCGCCCACTACAATTTGGCCGGCGCGTCAGCCTCGGCATTGGCGGAAGGCCGGATCCGGCAATTCTCGGGTCTTGGCACCGCCTCGCAAATGGTGGCGCCGGTCAGCGCGTCGACCGATTGCAGGCTCGTCGTCAGGCCAACCTTCAGCATCATGTCGGGTTCCAGCCGGCGCTCGACCGAGCGCCGCTCGATCGCCGCGAACAGGGCGGAACTGATCGCCATCTCCTCGAGATAGGCCTTAACCATCAGCTTTTGCCCCATCGGGTAGAGGCTAAGTCGCGCCTGGGGACCGACAAGCCGCCTGATGCCGCCGGCAAGCATGAACGCGCAGGCCGAATCGCACTCCACGCCCGCATCGATGCTCAGCCCGGCATAGGCGCCCTCCTTGGCCAGGCAATTCCACGCTCCTGGGTCACAGCCGACGAAATCGGTGCGGCCAACGGCGACGTCGAGATTCTTTTCATGGATAAGCCGTCCCGCCGCCAGGGCGCTGAACAGGTCGCCTCCCTTCGAGCTGATCACGACAGGCAGTTGCCGTTTGCCGAGCGTGGCGAGCAGCTGGCGCAGCTTCTGCGGGGTCTGGGGGGTGATCGCGCCTTCCGCCGAGATCCATTCCGGGCAGTCTGGATTGCAGAGCGGATTGGTGCCGCGAACGACAACGAAGCGCATGTCTTCATCGCGCCGCGCCGCCTCGGGTTCGATCGCTGGCGGAGTAGGCCTGGCCGCGGTCGCCATCAGGCCATCAGGCTTGTTCCCCGGCACTTCCCGGCTATTCGTGGCCAGGCGGCCGGGTTCGCACAGGCTCGCCGCGGTCAACAGGCCCACGGCGTCCGTGCTGGTGACCAGCTTCATCGCCAGCATGTCATCGAGGGCGATCTGGTGGATTTCGCTGGCCGGGGTGCCCTTCATCGTTTCGAGCATGCTTTGTTCGATGCCCATCTGGTCCAGGTAGGCCGCCAGCTTTTTCTCCACCGACTTGCTCATTTCGTAGGTCTTGTAGCTGCCGGCGTTCTTGCGGCTGACGATCTTCGTGTTGAGGATCTTCTTCTTGCCCCCGACGATCCGGTAGGTGGTCCGGTATTGCAATTTCGTGCGGATGTAGGTCGTGGTGATCTGATGGACGCCGAGATAGGCCCATTCGCCAGCCACTCGCCTGATGCCGCCGGCAAACATCAGAGGACAGGCGGAATTGCACATGGCGCCATAGTCGATGACATCGCCGAAGTAGCG
>NZ_RZQT01000204.1:0-7784 GCF_003998485.1 Mesorhizobium sp. M7A.F.Ca.CA.001.04.2.1 | reverse complement strand
GACTTAACCTTGTCGCCATCGGCCGACCGGGAAAAACTTGTTATCTTCAACCAAAACTGCCGTTGCCACGTCATCGATAGTGCATTGGAGCATATTCTTCACATCAATTTTAATGTACGGTGTATGCGAGGGAGGTAGTTCGGGCAGTAGTTGGGCGGGGTTGCTTCTGAATGACGCCACATCCATTTTTGCGCGGGAATGAAAAACGCCTGTCGTATGAGGACGATACGGCGCTGATCAAAAGGCTGGGATTCACGCCGAAGCGCTATCTGGCGGAGACGGTCATCGTCAATCAGGGCGAGGATTGCGATCGCATGTTCATTGTCGAGTCGGGCTGGGGGTGCATTTCTCATGAACTTGCCGGCGGGCAGCGACAGATTCTAGATTTTGCACTGAAAGGCGACATCGTCCTACCTCAGTCCTACTCGGGCAGGGCTCTTGAAACGTTTGTGGCTCAAACCGAAATTTCAGTTCTGGTGGCTTCGACCAAGACATTTGCCGTTGCGGCCATGCAGTCGCCTCATCTGTTCTCCCTTGTTCTCGAAACCCTCGTGCACAATGCAGCGGTTGTCGCTCAACATCTCACCAATGTGGGACGACGCAGCGCCTTGGCGCGGACGGCGCATCTCTTCCTCGAACTGATGACGCGTCTGGAACGAATCGGCTCTGTCACGCGCAACAGCTATGAATGCCCTCTCACCCAGTACGATCTGGCGGACGCACTGGGACTCACTCCCATTCATGTCAACCGGATGCTGCGGGAACTGCGCGAGCGCAAGTTTCTCGAATTTCGGCAGGGCCACGTTCGTGTGCTCGATCAGCAGGGCCTGACTAAGTTTGCTGGATTCGAGCAGGAATATGTCGACGGTTGAGACGTCCCGGCATGCGATGGCAAGCAATCTTGTTCCCCGGTAGCGGCCATCGGGCAAGATCGAGGACGGGCTTTCCCGGGCAGCATCCACTTTCCGGCGGCGGATCTGTTCCGTGTGGCCCGCTCCCTATCCCGACTGGCGTCCGCTGGCCAGGCGCCGGCCAATTCAATCTCGGTTTCTTGGCGCGATCTCTTCGCGGTTGCCTAAGCGACACCGTCCTTGGCGTTCCGCTGCAGCGGCGAGTCCGCTCGGCCCAATTTGAGGACCACAATCAGGAGCGATAATTGGTGCTCGCTGCTCGGATCCTAAACAGAGCGTAGCTCTTCCACCAGACCTATGGCCCCCGCAGAGCCAGCCTTCGAGGCAAACTATGAGAGTTCATTCGCCGCTTCCTGAACACCCTGCGCAAATGCTCGCTCGAGCCAAAGGCGGCCTGCTACCGGGTTGTGTTCCCCGGCACGACCATTGCAGAGATAGCCCCCGAGCATGAGCTGGGCATAGCCATGTCCCCGCTCGGCGGCGGCGGCGAACCATTTCTGCGCTGCGACCGGGTCGAAGGACAGACCTTGGCCATTCGCGTACTGGGCACCGATCGCAAACATAGCCCCGGCGTGCCCGGCTGCGGCTGCCCGCTTGAACCACTGCGCGGCAGCCTGAGGCAAACAGGCGCCGCCACGTCCGTTGAGAAGCATTTCGGCAAACGCCACCTGCGCGTCGACCATGCCAGCATTGGCCGCCCGCTCAAACCAGCAACGGGCTTGTTTCAGATCGGCAGCCACGCCGCGCCCATCCTGAAGCATTCGCGCGTAGGCATATTGCGCATCGGCCACGCCTTCGGCTGCCCGCCTCACCCATCGGGCAGCTTGCTCCTCGTCCTTTCGCACGCCGACGCCCTCGGCAAAGCAGAGGCCGAGGTTGAACGCTGCAATCAGATCGCCCGATGAGGCGGTCGCCTCGAACCATCCAGCGATGCTGGCGCGGTCGCCAGGCTCGCCTGCTCCTTCGATAACCAGATTGGCAAAGTCGACCTGCGCTTGCTGATTTCCCGCATTTGCGGACGTACGCAGCCAGCGCGCTCCCTCTTCGACGTCCCGTGCGACTCCGTTTCCGGAAAGATAAAGCGATGCCAACGCACGGGCAGCAGCCTGATGGCCGGCATTTGCCGCCCGTCGGTACCATGTTGCGGCGTCCGCATAGTCTGGCGGCGAACTCTTCACATGCCGATCGCCCAGACGATAGGCTGCCTCAATATTTCCTGCCAATGCGGCCCGCCGCATCCACGCCTCGCCGGCGGCGATATCTTGACCTGCAAGGCCACCCTCGATGAGCGCCGATCCCAACCGGAATTGGGCTGAGGGCAAGCCTTTCTCCGCGGCAAGCTGATACAGTCGCGCGGCTGCCGGTCGATCAGCTGGCATGCCGCGTCCATGCTCAGTCAGGACCCCAAGAAGGTAGATTGCGGTTGGCAGACCGGCGTCGGCAGCGCGTCGAACCTCGGCGGCAACTTTGGCCGTCTGCGCAGGCTGCCCGCGCCGGGCGAGGGAAAGAGCAAGGCCCAGGCATCCCTCAGGGCAGCCGGCTGCCGCAGACTTCTCATACCAGCCATGCGCCGCATCCAGGTCCCGCATCGCTTCGGGGCCTCTGCTAAGGATATAGGCGAGAATTGCCTGCCCGGTTGCGGAGCCAGCTTCGGCTGCCTTTTTCGCGAGCCCGAACGCTGCCGCGAATTCCGGCTCCCGCGAGGAATCCCGTTCGAACAAGCTTTGCGATTCCAAGCCATTGCCGTCGGGCTCCTGCGCCGCCAGTCCAGCCACGTAAAGCGCGGCGAGGAGCGACTGGGCATCGGGGCTGCCGTGATCGGCCGCTCGCCGCAGCCAACGCGCGCCTTCCGACCGGCTTGGCGGCACACCCAAACCTTCGAGATAGCAACGAGCGACGCGGTATTCGGCCTCGACAATCCCGGCGCGTGCCGCAATTGCCAGCAGCGGAAAGGCTTCTAAAGGCTTGCCGCTGTCAGAAAGCTGGATCGCCCGGCGCAATACCAGCGCTGGTGGACCGTAAGCAGTCAGGCGGTCAAGGATTGCCATCGATGCGAGAACGCATACCTCCGTTTGTCGCGCACGGCGCCCGAGCCTATGGCTCCCTCATCGCTTCTTGGCCTAGGGGGAGTATGGCGCCGAGAATATACTTGAGCACGGTACGGCGGCCGACCTTGACGTCAGCGGTTACCGGCATGCCAGGGACGATCGTGAAACTTGCGGGCACGCCATGGAGGGCGACCTCGTCGATGGAAATCTGCGTGCGGTAAAACAGGTCAGCGTCCGGGGGCAGCATGGCCAACGAACTGTTCGGGTCGCGCGCCTGTTCCCGGGCCGAGAAGGAATCCGGGCTCACCGTGCGCACAGTGCCATGCGCGAGGCCATATTGCGAATATGGAAAGGTGTCGAACTTGATGGCCACGGGGTCACCGACGTGGACGAACCCACTGCTACGGCCGACAATGTTCGTTTCGATTTCAAGCACCGCGTCGTCCGGCACCAGGGTCATCAGCCGGTCACCCGATTGCAGGATCGACCCGACGGAAACCTTCGCCACTGACTGAACGATGGCGTTTGCATCGCTTTTCAGCTCAACCAACTGTTTACGCAGCTTTGCCTTGTTGAGAAGCTCACGGGCATCGGACATACGCGAGCCCGCCTCCGACAGGCCTTGCGAGACTTCCGCGCGCCAGCTCTGGATGTAGCCATCGCGGTCGGCGGCCACCGTCGCCTGTTGTCGCTTGGCAGCTTCCGATGTCTGCTCGGCGTTGCCGAGCGCCCGGGACATCTCTGCCCAGTTGTCCTCGGCCAGAAGCGTATTGAGGCGGCTGCCCACCTGTCTTGCTTCCAGTTGCTTGCGCATCCGTTCGATCGAAGCCGCGACGGCCAGTCGCTGGCGGTAGCCGTCAGCATCGGACCGGGAACGCGAGATCACGGAACTGAGTTCATCGCTCTGCCGGTCAAAACTCGACAGCTTGGCGTCGTAGACAGCTTTTCGACGATCGAAGATCGATGCCTGCAGGGTCCAACTCGGGTCCAGACCGTCATAGCTGAAGGGCTTTCCGTCGGCTTCCGCTTTCAAACGGGCCACTTCGGCTTCAAGTGTCGAGACCTGTGTCGTCAGCGCAGCAAGGTCAGCGGAGGCGAAGGTCGCGTCGAGGCGAGCAAGCGTTTGACCGGCTCGCACGCGCTGTCCTTCGCGCACCTCGATCGAGCGGACGATCGCCGTCTCGAGCGGCTGCACCAGAATATTCGGCGATTGCGACACCACGAGCCCTCTGGTGGAGACGACCTGATCGACCGGTATGAGCCCTGAGAGCGTTAGCAGGGCAACGACCATGCTTGAGATGATCCAGACCATGCCGCGCGCCATCCGTGGGACGGGCGCATTGGCGATGGCCGTCGACGGCCATTGGAATTCCAGGATAACGGGCATCGTCGGATCGCTCGGCTCTGTCCGGCGCCGGACGGGAAGACTGGAATGGGTGATGCTGCTCATGGGCGCCCCGAAGCCGATGCTCACACAAGTCTCGGCGGCACAGCGGCCAGACGAGCTTGGCGATTGTCAAGATGCCGGTTCTGCTGCATCCAAAGCTGGCGGTAGAGCGCACATCGTTCGAGCAGGGTCGCATGCGGCGCGACATCGAGGACCTGGCCCTGATCCATGACCAGGATCTGGTCGCATTCGGTCAGCGAGGAAAGCCGGTGCGAAACAATAATCATCGTGCGGCCCCTGGCGATGCGCATGAGATTGGCGCTGACCACCGCCTCGCTCTCCGGGTCAAGCGCGCTGGTCGCCTCGTCAAGGATCATGACGGTCGGATCGTGGATGAGCGCGCGCGCAATCGCCAGCCGCTGCTTTTGACCACCCGACAGGTTGGGCGAACCTTCCTCAATATAGGTGTCATAGCCGTTGGGCATGCGTTCGATGAATTCTTCGGCGCCGGCAAGGTGAGCGGCTCGCATGGCGTCGGAAAGGGTCAGGCCGGGGCGCCCGGCGATGATGTTGTCTCGAATGGACCCGCGGAAAAGGAAATTGTCCTGGAGGACCACGCCGAGCCCCTGGCGAAGGTGACGCAGGTTGATTTCCTTGAGGTCGACGCCATCCAGCTTGAGAAAACCGCTGTAATCGCGATTGATCCCCTGCAGAAGCCGCGCAATTGTCGATTTCCCTGAACCGCTGCGCCCGACGATGCCGAACATCGTCCCTGCTGGAATGTCGAAGTTGACCCGGTCAAGCGCTGGCGTGTTGGTGCCGATGTAGGTGAAGGTCAGATCACGGAAACTGATCTCGCCAACGAGCTTCGGCCTCAGGCCTGTGGAATTCGAACTGCTTTCCAGGGGTCGGTTGAGGACGGATCCTGCCTCGCTGATTGCCGCCCCTACCTCCTCGAAGTCCTCGACCAGTCGAGCAAGACCGACGAGAGGCTGTGCGACGCGTTGGGCGATCATCATGAATGCGAACAAGCTGCCGACCATGTAGCCAGACGTGTCGCTCATCGCCAGATAAGCTCCGATCAGCATGGTGCCGAGGACCATCGCACGCTCGATTGGCGTGACAAGCGTTTGCGGCCAGTTGGCAAGCTGCCCGAAGGCAAGGCGCGCCCTGCCCGCTTCCGCCACCCGCTCGTCCCAAAGCGCCCTGCGTTGCGGTTCGAGACCGAGCGCCTTCACCGTCTTGATGCCGACGACGGTTTCGCCGAGCGCCGCCGCCTTCCAGGTCTCGGCATCGACCACTTGCTGGTAGCGGCGGCGCAACGGCGCGAGAAAGGCGAAGATGATCAACATAATCACGCCCGCGCAGGCAAGCACCATCCAGCCCAGCGTGGCGTTGATATAGAACATCACCGGGATCAGCACGCAGAGCGTGATCAGATCCAGGAACGTGCTGAGGAGTTTTCCGGTCAGGAATTCGCGGATGCGATAGATCTGCGCGAGATGGTACATCGTCTCGCCGGCCGGATGACGCTCGAAATAATCAAGTGGCAGACGCAGGAGCCTGCTGAAAACATGCAAGTTCAGTTTGGTATCCAGGCGGGCGCCGACGACGTTGATGATCAGCCGTCGGGCGTGACCGAGGAGCGTCTCGTAAACGAACAGGACGGCAATTGTGGCCGACAGGAGCACGAGGGTTGAAACGCTGTTGAACTGCAGCACCTTGTTGACCAGCGTCATGACCATGAGAGGCGGCAGAACGGTAAGGAGGCTGAGCGTGAACGAGGCGATACCGATGTCACGCATAGAACGGCTTTCGAACCGTACCAGGTCGATCAACCAACCGAGGGTGAAAGGCGCATCGGCCGCGATATAGGATCGCGCTGGACGCAACAGCACGGCCTCACCCGCCCACACCTGCGACAGCCGCAACTCGTCGATGGCGATGGCTTCGGCATCCTCGGGCGCGTCCGCACTTTTGAGGAAGACGACATTCCGCTCTGGACTGGCCCCGGTGAGGAGACCTGCGCCACCGTCATTGAACAGCAGGACGACCGGTCCCGTGTGCTCGAAGCGCAGAAGATGCGACCAGCGGATGCGAAGCGCACGCGACCACATGCCGCCGTTCTGGGCCCATTGCGAGAGATCGGTCGCGTTTGGAACCGGGCTTGCGCTCGCCACCCTGAACTCGTTCGGGTCGAGTTCGACGCCATGATAGCGGGCGACGCGTAGCACCGCCTTGAGGCGCGGGGCAATCCGGTCGAACTCGGCGGGTCCGCCGGGTGCCCTCCCCGCCTCGCTCTGGCTGCCAACCTTGCCAGTCGCCTCCGCGTCCACGCGGATCGAGGTTGGCCGTGCATCGGCGTTCAGAGGTATGCTCACCATGCACTTCCCCTCCGGCCCACAAGCGAGGGTTCAAGGATGCTCCGGGCAAGCCGTCCCAGCCGGGACTGCTGACAAAACCCACTATATTCCAAATAGGCCAGCCGCACGGGCCCTTTGCCCGCCTGGAAATGGTGAACGCGCGGCACTTGCGTTCCCGCAAGGGCCGCGCGTTCTTTCTTCAACCTGGACTCAGTCATTAGGTTTCAGAATATCCTTCATTGCCTTCTTCAGCGTGTCGTCGGTGTTAGTGTATCCGGCGCCTTGCTTGCCCTTGTCAGAAGTCAAGTCGGACGTTGCACCGGATGTCTTGTTCTGGTTCGGACTAAGGCCCTTGATCGTATTGAGAACGTTCAAGAGATCGCTCGTCACCGAACCCCCAGCCAGGCCAACGAGCTGCCGGAACGAGGCTTGGCTATCGGTGTCGCTGCTGGTGGCCGGGCCCGATTGCAAGAACTGCTTGGAGTCCTTGAGTCCGATCGTATCGGCCGAGACCTTGGCGTGGTTGCCGTTACCTGGCGAACCATCGTTGTCGGACCCGTCATTGCCATGCCCCTTGCCTGGGTTGCTGCTGTCGCTTCCATCAGGATCGTTGCCGCCACCGTTGTTGCCATGGTCGCGGTCACCGGTCCCGCCGCCCGAGCCAGTCGCACCTGTCGGACCTGTCGAACCGGTGGCTCCGGTTGAGCCAGTCGAACCTGTAGAGCCTGTTGCTCCAGTCGAACCGGTCGAACCTGTAGAGCCGGTCGAACCTGTCGATCCGGTCGAGCCAGTTGCTCCGGTATCACCGGTTGCACCTGTGGCGCCGGTCGAGCCGGTTGCTCCGGTCGATCCGGTCGAACCTGTTGCCCCAGTAGAGCCGGTCGAACCAGTAGAGCCTGTTGCTCCAGTATCACCGGTTGCTCCTGTGGCGCCGGTCGAGCCGGTTGCTCCGGTCGAACCTGTTGCCCCAGTAGAGCCGGTCGAACCTGTCGATCCGGTCGAGCCAGTTGCTCCGGTATCACCGGTTGCTCCTGTGGCGCCGGTCGAGCCGGTTGCTCCGGTCGATCCGGTCGAA
>NZ_RZQT01000203.1:0-7977 GCF_003998485.1 Mesorhizobium sp. M7A.F.Ca.CA.001.04.2.1 | reverse complement strand
TGCCGCCGGTCGGGCAGAATTTCACATCGGCGAGCGGCGAGGCGAAGGCCTTCAGCGAAGCGATGCCGCCCGACTGCTCGGCCGGGAAGAATTTCAGGAAGCGCAGGCCGGCTTCGCGCGCGGCCATGATCTCGCCGGGGGTGATCGCACCGGGCAGCAGCGGAACATCGCTGGCGGCGGCTGCCGACAGAAGCTCGCGGGTGATGCCGGGGCTGACGATGAAGCGCGAGCCCGCGGCGGCAGCCTCTTCGAACTGCCTGGCATCGAGAATGGTGCCGGCGCCGACGATGGCGTCCTCGACTTCACCAGCGACCCGCCGGATCGCTTCCAGCGCGTCGGCGGTCCTCAGCGTGATCTCGATCGCAGGCAGGCCGCCGCGCGCCAGAGCGCGGGCCAGCGGCACGGCATTGGCGACATCGGAGATCTTCAGCACCGGGATGACGGGCTGGCCGTTGAGGAGCGACAGAAGTTTTTCGGTCTTGCTGGGCATGTGTCTCTCCGTGGCGTGGGACAATTCAACCGATTAGCAGAAGGCCGTTTTCCTGTCCACGAAACCGGCCGTGTCGCGATGTCACGCGTCACCCATGCTCGCCAAGCCCAAGTTGACAAGGGTGGCTGCCGGCTCGATGGTGCCGACAGCTTTTGTCCGGGTGGCTTTTCAGGATAGGAATTTTTTCTTGACTCCCTGATCTCAGCTATGGTACAAATTCGCCCATGGTGCAGATTTGCGCCAGTGACCCGCCGAACAGGATGCCTGCTTTGCCTTGAATCGGCTTGCTCGAGCGTCTAGTGGCTTCGGCGATGACATCACTTCCACTCCTTCGCGTCGCCGCGCTCTACCGGTTTGCCCGGCTCGACGCTTTCGAAGAACTGCGCGCGCCGCTCGCCGCATTCTGCTGCGGGCGCGGCATAAAGGGCACGCTGCTGCTGGCGCATGAAGGCATCAACGGCACCGTCGCCGGCAGCGAGACGGCAATTGCCGAACTGATCGCGTATCTCGAAGCCATCGAAGGGCTTGCCGGACTCGAGGTCAAGTACAGCGCGGCCGCGGACATGCCGTTCCATCGCATGAAGGTGCGGCTGAAGCGCGAGATCGTCACCATGGGTGTCGATGACATCGATCCTTCGAAAAGTGCCGGCACCTACGTTGCGCCGGCCGACTGGAACGCTCTGATTTCGCAGCCCGGCACTGTCATCATCGACACGCGCAACGCCTATGAGGTGTCGATCGGCACGTTCAAGGGTGCGATCGACCCGGCCACCGCAAGCTTTCGCGAGTTCCCGGCCTGGGTGGAAACGCACCGGGCGGAGCTCGAAGGCCGCAAGGTTGCGATGTTCTGCACCGGCGGCATACGCTGCGAAAAGGCAACCGCCTATGTCAAATCGCTCGGCTTCGAGGATGTCTTCCATCTCAAGGGCGGTATCCTCAAATACCTCGAAGAGGTTCCGGCCGAACAGAGCCTCTGGCAAGGCGAGTGCTTCGTCTTCGACGAGCGCGTTTCGGTGTCGCACGGCCTTGCCGAGGGCGACGCGGAACTGTGCCGCGCCTGCCGCCACCCGCTGACGCCGGGCGAGCTGACGTCGCCCAAATTCGCTGCCGGTATTTCGTGCCCGCATTGCTTCGATGCGCGTTCGGACGAGGACCGCCAGCGTTATGCCGAGCGCCAGCGGCAGGTCGAGCTTGCGCAGGCGCGGGGCAGGGGGCCGCATATCGGCTCCTGATCCAGCATCGTGCTGCTGCAAAGCGGCTGCCTGTCATTGCAATGTCAAGTTTCGGGACCTACGTCTTCGACGTTCGAAACCCGCCCGTTGGCCGGGCAAATCCTGGAGGCACTGAATGTTCGATCCCAAGAAGCTTCTCGACGATCTGCTCGGCTCGCAAATCCCCGGCACCAGCGGCACCGTTCGCGACAAGGCGGGGCAGGCCGTGCAGATGGCCAAGGACAATCCGCTGGCCGCCGGTGCGCTGGCCGCGGTGCTGCTCGGAACCGGTACTGGCCGCAACGTGACGGGCGCCGCGGTGAAGCTTGGCGGACTGGCCGCGATCGGCGGCCTCGCCTACAAGGCCTACCAGAATTACAAGGCCGGCAACGCGCCCGCGGAAGCACCGGCGGCCGGCGAACCGGAATTGCTGCCGCCGCCCAAGGATACCCCCTTCCACCCGTCGCAGGCGCCGCAAGGCGAGGACGAATTCACGCTGACGCTGGTTCGGGCGATGATTTCGGCGGCGAAGGCCGATGGCCATATCGACGATGAAGAGCGCCAGAAGATCGCCGGCAAGCTCAGCCTGGCCGGCATAGGCTCCGACGCCGAAAAGTTCCTGATGGCGGAGCTGGCAAGCCCGCTCGACCTCGACACGCTGGTGGCCGGCGCCAAGACCGATGCGCAGAAGCTCGAACTCTACACGGCGTCGCGCCTGACCATCGATCCCGACACACGCGCCGAGCGCGGTTATCTCGACCTGCTTGCCGGCCGGCTCGGCCTGCCGGACGCGCTGGTCGACCATGTCGAGGCGACGGTTTCGGCGGCCAAGGTGCCGGCCAAGGCCGGGACGTCACCCAATCCGCGCTGGTAGGCCAAAACGGCACAGGGGGCACTTTCCGGGTTAACCGCTCATTAACCCAGCAAGCGCATCATTCAACACAGTCGGATCGGCTTTTCCTCCTCCCAAGCCCGGTTCAGATCAGGGGCGGTCGCCAATGGCCGCCCTTTTTGTCGGTCCGGCCGGATGGACACGCTTGCCATCGCCGCCGTCATTTGCGATGCCTTCCTTTTCGAGCCAACCCCCCAAAATCAGTCGAGCAAGCGCAGCGCTGCCGGAGGACAATAGCCATGACCGAGCAAAGAACCGCCATCGTCACCGGGGCCGGCACGGGCATCGGCAAGAGCGTCGCCACGGCGCTGCTCAGGGCCGGCTGGAACACGGTGTTCTGCGGACGCCGCAAATCCGTGCTGGATGCAGCCGTGGCTGAGGCCGGGTCCACCGGCGCCAAGGCCCTGGCGGTTGCCTGCGATATCAGCAAGGCAGGCGAGGTCGACGATCTGTTCGAGACCGTGGCGGCAGCCTTCGGCCGTGTCGACCTGCTCTTCAACAATGCCGGCATGGGCTACAAATCGACCCCGATCGACGAGATACCGGTCGAAGTGTGGAACGATATCGTCGGCGTCAACCTCACCGGTTCGTTCCTGTGCGCCCGTGCCGCCTTTGGCGCCATGCGCAAGCAGAAGCCGATGGGTGGCCGCATCATCAACAACGGTTCGGTGTCGGCCTATGCGCCGCGCCCAGGCTCGGTGCCCTACACGGCGACCAAGCATGCCATCACCGGACTGACCAAGACGCTGGCGCTCGACGGCCGGCCCTATGACATCGCCTGCGGCCAGATCGACATCGGCAATGCGCTGACCGACATGGCGCAGCCGATGACGGTCGGCGTGCCGCAGGCCAATGGCTCGATCGCAGCCGAAGCGGTGATGGATGTTCAGCGCGTCGCCGACGCCGTCGTTCACATGGCCAGCCTGCCGCTCGACGCCAACGTGCTGTTCATGACCGTGATGGCGACCAAGATGCCGTTTGTCGGGCGTGGGTAGTTATTTCCCGGCCAGCGGCACGATGAAAGGCCGGCGAACGCTGGGACGCTGCGAAGCAGCGGGGACCCAGCCGGGTGGTTTTATTTTCCCGCAAGCGGCACGCCGGGCTTGAACAGCAGAATGGGCCTGATCTCGTAAACGGCGGTGGGATTGACGCGGCGAAGGTCGCGGGCGATCGCGATGGCCTCGTCTCGCGTGGCGCAGTCGACGACATAGAGCCCGAGCAACTGTTCCTTGGTTTCGGCGAAAGGACCGTCGATGATCACACCGTCGCCCGGGCCGCGCAGGGTGATGGCATCCTGTGTTGCGCCCAGACGCGCGGACGGCCCCAGCGTGCCTTCCTCATGAAGCCGGGTGTTGATCTTCAGCAGGTCGGCCATAAGTGCTGCATCTTCCTGCGGCGTCAGCGCCTTGATCGCATCTTCCACGTGATAGGCAAGGATTGCGTAGAACATTTTATGTCACCTGCTTCGATCCTGATCCAGGGAGCGTAGCGGTTCCCGACACGCCCGCCCAGCCTTGGCCGTGCGTGTCCGGACAGATCATGACACCATCATGGTCGCCAGCCGCAACCATCCGGAAAGAGGCCACCGGCCCGCTTTCAAACCTACTTCGCCAGGAACGCTCCGATCCGCTCCAGTGCGCGCAGGATGTTCTCCTCGGAATTGGCATAGGAGAGCCTGATATAGCCTTCGCCGAGAATGCCGAAATCGGGGCCGCCGATCAGCGCCACGCCGGCCTCGTCGAGCAGTGCCGAGGCGAGCTTCTTGGCCTTCCAGCCGGTCTTCGAGACGTTGGGGAAGGCGTAGAACGCGCCCTTGGGCGTGATGCAGGAAATATTAGGCAGGGCATTCAGTCCCTCGACGACGATCTTCCGGCGGCGGTCGAAGGCGCGCATCATCTCGTCGACGTCGTCCTGCGGGCCGTCGATGGCGGCGATGCCGGCAAACTGGCTCGGCGCGTTGACGCAGGACCAGCAATTGACCGCCAGCTTGCGCACCTTGTCGTAGAGATGGGCGCCCTTGTCGCCATTCGGCCAGATCGACCAGCCCATGCGCCAGCCGGTCATCGCCCAGGTCTTCGACCAGCCGTTGAGCACGATCAGCCGGTCGCGGATTTCGGGAAAGCCGAGCAGCGAGCAATGCGTCTCGCCATCATAGGTCATGACGTCGTAGATCTCGTCGGAGAGGATGGCGACCTGCGGATGCGCCTCCAGCCCCTTGACCAGTTTCTCGATCTCGGCGCGAGGCGTGACGCCGCCGGTCGGATTGGCGGGCGAGTTGAGAATCAGCAGCCTGGTCTTCGAGGTGATCAGCGCCAGCGTCTCCTCGGCCGAGAAGGCAAAGCCGTTTTCTTCGCGCATCGGCACGGGAATGGGTGCCGCACCCGTGAACTCGATCATCGAGCGGTAGATGGGAAAGCCGGGGTCCGGGTAGAGGATCTCGGCGCCGGGCTCGCCGAACATCAGGATCGCGGCGAACATGGTCGGCTTGCCGCCGGGCAGGATCATCACCGTTTCGGGCGATATCTCGACACCGGTGGTGGTTAGCGTGCGGCGCACCACCGCCTCGCGCGTCGCCAGCAGGCCATTGGCCGGCGTGTAGCCGTGATGGCCGTCGCGCAGCGCCTTGATCGCCGCCTCGACGATGTGCTGCGGCGTCTTGAAGTCGGGCTGGCCGATGCCGAGATTGACGATGTCGCGGCCTTGTTGGGCAAGTGCTGTGGCCCTCGCAAGCACGGCGAAGGCGTTTTCCTCGCCAAGGCGGTCGAAGGCCGAAATCGTGTGGAGCATTTTTCCCGTCCGTGTGGTTCTTGCTGTTGGGTCGCGTTTTTGTGAGCCTCAGCCCGCAAAAGTCAAACGGATTGGAGCATTCGGTGTCGGAAAATCTGAAGGGTTGGCAACCGCGTCCGCGGCCTGAACGCAAGACCATCGACGGTCGATACGTCCGGCTTGAACCGCTGAGCGCTGCAAAACACGGCGACGGCCTCTATGAAGCGTCCTCCGTGTCCGATATCGACGACCGCTTCGCCTGGTTGCCCGACTATCCGCCGGAGACCCGCGCCGCCTTCCAGCCATGGCTGGACAAAGTCGAGGCCAGCGAGGATCCGCTGTTCTTCACCGTCATCGACAAGGCCAGCGGCAAGGTCGCCGGACGCCAGACGCTGATGCGCATCGATCCGGCCTTCGGCGTCATCGAGATCGGCAACATCTATTGGGGACCGCTCATCTCGCGCAAGCCGGGAGCAACCGAAGCGCAGTTCCTGTTCATGAAATACATCTTCGACGGGCTCGGCTATCGCCGCTACGAATGGAAGTGCAACAACCGCAACGAGCCATCGAAGCGGGCCGCCGAGCGGTTCGGCTTCAAGTTCGAAGGCATTTTCCGCCAGCATCTCATCGTCAAGGGTGAAAACCGCGACACTGCGTGGTATTCGATCATCGACAAGGAATGGCCGGCGCTGCGCAGTGCCTATGAGGCGTGGCTCGATCCGGCCAATTTCGATGGCGACGGCCGGCAGAAGCGACGGCTCGAGGATTTTCGCGCGGAATTCGGCGCTTAGGAGTTCACTATTGGCACATACCCACGATCACACCGGGCACGGTCACGGCCCTGGTCATGTGCACGGCTCGACCGACAAGAAACGCGTTCTGATCGCAGCCTGCCTGACCGGCGGCTTCATGGTCGCCGAGGCGCTTGGCGGCATCCTCACGGGCTCGCTGGCGCTGCTGGCCGATGCCGGCCACATGCTCGCCGATTCGATCGCGCTCGGCCTTGCCTGGTATGCGTTTCATCTTGGCGGCCGGCCGGCG
Source organism: Mesorhizobium sp. M7A.F.Ca.CA.001.04.2.1 (assembly GCF_003998485.1). Taxonomy (NCBI): domain Bacteria; kingdom Pseudomonadati; phylum Pseudomonadota; class Alphaproteobacteria; order Hyphomicrobiales; family Phyllobacteriaceae; genus Mesorhizobium; species Mesorhizobium sp. M7A.F.Ca.CA.001.04.2.1. The sequence goes on along the minus strand of NZ_RZQT01000203.1, from coordinate 1,577 downwards.
ACCGTTCGCCTCACCTACGGCTTCGGCCGGGTCAAGACACTGGTGGCCTATACCAACGGCATCGCCATCTTCGTCATCGCGCTGTGGATCGTCTATGAGGCCTGGGGACGCCTGCAGGCGCCGGCGCCGGTGCTTGGCGGGCCGATGCTGGTGGTGGCGATCCTCGGCCTGCTGGTGAACCTCGGCTCGTTCTTCGTGCTGCATGGCGGCGACCGCGAGAGCCTGAACATGCGCGGCGCCATCCTGCATGTGCTTGGCGACCTGCTCGGCTCGGCGGCGGCCATCGCGGCGGCGCTGGTCATCCTGGCGACCGGCTGGACGCCGATCGACCCGATCCTGTCGGTCCTGGTTTCACTGCTGATCCTCTACACGGCATGGTCGCTGATGCGGGAGGCCGCCCATGTCCTGCTCGAGGGCGTGCCGCCAAGCCTCGACCGAGATCTGATCGCCAGCGATATCGAGGCGACCATCCAGGGCGTGCGCGAAGTGCACCACATGCATGTCTGGTCGCTCGACGGGACCAGCAACATGGCGACGCTGCATGCCTGTCTCGACGAGGGCGTCGATGCGCATCAGGCGGTGAGTGCCGTCAAGAAGCGGCTTGCCAGCGAGCACGGCATCAGCCATGCCACCGTGGAACCGGAATTCGGCCAGTGCGCCGACGATGGCGACGAGCACGACCACGGGCACGAGCATGAAGCGGCTGCATACCACGACCACCATCACTAGGACCGGATCGATCGATGTCGATCGTCCTGCCTCAGGAGTTGCAAAACCTTGAAAACCAGCTTGACGAACGCCCATCCTCCGGACGCGGCATGATGGACCGCGACACCAGGAACGCGGTCATCGCCGCCGCGTGGATCATGCTGCTGTTCGGTATAGGCGCCTACTATCTGCCGACGGTAATGCTGGCACTCGGCAGCCTTTCCACCGTGCTGGCCGGCGCCTTTGGCATCGTCTTCGTGCTGGCGTTCTTCTCGGTGTTCTGGCTGCGCGCCCGCAACCAGCGCAAAAACCAGGGTAAATAGGCAAGGGATATCGACATGCGCATTCTGATCACTGGCGCCGCGGGTATGGTCGGCCGCAAGCTCATCGCCCGGCTGGCCAAGGACGGGACGCTGCGCGGGGGCAAGATCACCGCGCTCGATCTCCACGATATCGTGCCGCCACAGGCGCCGAGCCTGGATGGCGTCAGCGTCACGCTGCACACCGGCGATCTCGCCGAAGCGGGTGCCACCGAGCGCCTGGTCGCATCGCGCCCCGACGTCGTCTTTCATCTCGCCGGCATCGTATCGGGCGAGGCGGAGGCGAATTTCGAACTCGGCTACCGCGTCAATCTCGATGGCACGCGCGCCCTGTTCGATGCCATCCGGGTGGCGGGCTTTGCGCCGCGCGTCGTCTTCACCTCGTCGATCGCGGTGTTCGGCGCGCCGTTCCCGGACGTCATTCCCGATGACTTCCATCCGACGCCGCTGACCTCTTATGGTACCCAGAAGCAGATGAGCGAAGCGCTGCTGGCCGACTATTCCAGGCGCGGGTTCTTCGACGGTATCGGCATCCGGCTGCCGACAATC
>NZ_RZQT01000202.1:0-8054 GCF_003998485.1 Mesorhizobium sp. M7A.F.Ca.CA.001.04.2.1 | reverse complement strand
CATCTGGAGCGCCATGAAAGGCTGTATCGACCGTGGCCTGTCGCAGGACGGCATCATGCCGGGCGGGTTGAAGGTGCGCCGCCGGGCCCGCATGCTGCATGACAAGCTGCAGGAGCAATGGCAGCAGAACAAGCCCAATCCCTTGCTCGCCAATGACTGGCTGTCGATCTACGCCATGGCGGTGAACGAGGAAAATGCTGCCGGTGGCCGGGTCGTCACAGCGCCGACCAACGGTGCGGCCGGCACGCTGCCGGCGGTGCTGCGCTACTGGCTGCATTTCCATCCCGAGGCGGACCAGCCGAGCATTCGTGATTTCCTGCTGACGGCTGCTGCGGTCGGCGGCATCATCAAGACCAATGCTTCGATCTCCGGCGCCGAAGTCGGCTGTCAGGGCGAGGTCGGGTCGGCATCGGCAATGGCGGCGGCCGGCCTGTGCGCCGTCATGGGCGGTACGCCCGAGCAGGTCGAGAATGCCGCCGAGATCGCGCTCGAACACCATCTCGGCATGACCTGCGATCCGGTTGGCGGGCTGGTGCAGGTGCCGTGCATCGAGCGCAATGCGCTGGGCGCGGTCAAGGCGGTGACGGCAGCGTCACTAGCCATCAAGGGCGACGGCACCCATTTCGTACCTCTCGATGCAGCGATCGAGACCATGCGCCAGACCGGCCTCGACATGAACGAGAAGTACAAGGAAACCAGCCTGGGTGGGCTCGCCGTCAACGTCGTGGAATGCTGAAGGCTGGCCTAAACTGCCACTGTGGAGAAGTCGATCCGGTCGTTGACGCGTCCGCATGCGGGACTAACCTTAAGCGATGTCTCTCAATCTCATAAAACTCTGTGTCGGCTGCGACAGCGTCGAAGATCTCGAGGAGTGGATCGCCTTCCGCCTCGACGAGCGGCGGCGCGCCGGTGAGCCGGTCGAGCAATATCACACCACGCGCATGATGCCGACGCGCGGCGCCGAGGTCACCGATGGCGGTTCGCTCTATTGGGTGATCAAAGGAAATGTGCAGTGCCGCCAACTGATCACCGAGATCCGGCCGTTCACCGATAGTGAAGGCATCGGCCGCTGCCACCTGATTCTCGACCCCGAGGTTGTTCGAACCGACTGGCAGCCGCGCCGGGCCTTTCAGGGCTGGCGCTATCTGAAGCCGGCCGACGCGCCGCTCGATCTGGGCAAGGGCAAGGCCGGACTGATCGAGATGCCGCCGAAACTCAGGCGCGAGCTTGCCGATCTCGGCCTGCTCTGACCCCAGGTGGCATCACCGTCTGGCCCTTTGTGCCACCCGATGTGGGGCTTGCAAGCGATGTGGCAACGCCACATCTTGTTTTTTATGAGCGATAAGAAGCAACCTGTGCCAGCGAGGACCAATCCTGCGCCGATCAAGCCTCAATCCAACGCCGGCGAGATCGACGCCTTCATTCGCCAGGCGAGGACACTTGCCGCATCGGCGACCGGTTCGGGCAGGCTGATCCTTGCTCTCGACGCGACGATGAGCCGCCAGCCGACCTGGGATCTGGCCTGCACGCTGCAGGGCCAGATGTTCGACGCCGTCGGCAAGGCAGGAACCCTCAGCGTGCAACTGGTTTATTTTCGCGGTCTTGGCGAGTGCCGTTCGTCCGCTTTCGTGAGCGACACCAATGCCTTGAAGCAGCTGATGACGCGGATCGAGTGCCGCAGCGGTCACACCCAGATCGGCAAGGTGCTGGCGCATGCGTTGAAACAGACGGCAACCGCTAAGGTCAATGCGCTGGTCTATATCGGCGATGCGATGGAAGAGGATATCGACGATCTGGCCGAAAAGGCCGGCAGCCTCGGCCTTCATGGCGTTCCTGTCTTCGTCTTTCAGGAAGGCCATGATTCCAGCGCGGAAAAGGCGTTCAAAGAGGTTGCGCGGCTGTCCAAGGGGGCCTGGTTCCGGTTTGATCGGCGGGCTGCCGCGACCCTGGCCGGACTGCTTTCGGCTGTCGCCGTGTTCGCGACCGGCGGGTTGAAGGCGCTCGAAGCCAGAGGCAGGCCGGAAGACCGGCTGATGATCGAGCATCTGCGGGGCGACGGAAAATAATGGGCGCAATCATCGCTTTTGTAGCGTTGCTTTTGCTGCTGCTCGGCGCGGTGACGATTTTTCTGCGTGCCGAGCCAGCGAAACTGGCGGGCACGCTGCGAACGCTCGGGCCAGCTCTTCTGGCAGTTGTCGGCGTCGCCGTGCTGGTGGTCGGCCGTGAAGGCGTCGGCGGCATGATCCTCACCGCGGCAATTGCCTGGTATGGTTCCATGCGAATGAAACGCCAGCCGGCGGGGCTTGCACCGGGCAAACGCTCGACGGTGCGCACAGCGGCATTGGAAATGGAGCTCGATCACGATACCGGCGGCCTCGAAGGACTGGTCCTGGCTGGCCGCCACGAAGGCAAGATGCTTGGCGCGATGGGGCTGGTGGAATTGCAGCACCTCTACCGCGAACTCTCCGGTGATCCGGAGAGCCGGCAGTTGCTAGAGACGTATCTTGACGGCAGATTTCCCGTCTGGCGCAAAAACACTGAGACGAACGGTGGCGAAGGGCTGGGTGTTGCGCCAGGTCCGGGCGCCATGACTAAGGAGGAGGCCTACAAGGTCCTTGGTCTTGAAGCGGGGGCCGCCGCGGCGGATGTCCGCAAGGCGCACCGCCGCCTGATGCAGCGCCTGCACCCCGATGTCGGCGGCACGTCTTTCCTGGCGGCGCGGATTAACGAAGCCAAGGACGTCTTGCTCTCCAATCACAACTAGTCTCCTTCGACGCAGAATTTTTCCGGGAGATGATTTCCACGCCGTCCTACTGCTGGACGGCGTAGCACTCGATGTTCTTCTTCTTCAAAGCGGTGCAGGCCTTCCAGGCGGCGGTCTTCGAACCGAAGCCGCCGAAGCGGGCGCGGTAGTAGGTGACGCCGTCCTTGTCGAAGGCGACGGTGAAGCCGGAGGCGTCGGCCAGCACCTTGGGCGCCTGCTTGGTGGTCTTGTCGAGGAAGGCCTGTGCCTCGGACTGCTTTGGCGACGAGGCGACCTGAATGGCCCAGCCCGACGGCACCGACGCCGTGTTGACCGGGTCGACGGCCGCTGGCGTTGGCTCGGCATAGGCAGCGACGACCTGGGCCGTCGCGACCTGGGGAGCTGAAACGATGACGGTCTTGACCTTTCTGGTCTTGACGACGGAGGCTGCTTCTTCGGCCTGCGGGGTATCGTCTTCCGCGACCGTGGCGTCCTCGGCGACGGTGGCGTCGTCCTGCGCCACAACAGGCTTGTCATCGGGCGTCGGAGCGTCATGCTTGGGCAGGAGAACCTGGGCGAGGGCGGTGACCGGGTTGTTGCCGCCGGCCTTGGCCACCAGATCGCCACCGCCGCGAGTCGATGCCCTCGGCAGATAGGTGTTGATCAAGCTGGCCATCTGATTGTCGCGGCTGCGGCCGGAACTGCCGCCCATGACCACGCCGACGATGCGGCGATTGCCGTCGGAAACCGACGAGACGAGGTTGAAGCCGGAGGCGCGGGTGTAGCCCGTCTTGATGCCGTCGACACCCTTGATGCGTCCGAGCAGGCGATTGTGACCGTTGATGCGCTGACGCCCGTAGAGGAAGGAGCGCTGCGAGAAATAGCCGTAATATTGCGGAAAATGCTCGCGCAGCGCGATACCGAGCGTCGCCATGTCGCGCGCGGTGGTGAACTGGCCAGGGTCTGGCAGGCCATTGGCGTTGCGGAACACGGTGCCGTTCATGCCCAGCGCACGCGCCTTGGCGGTCATCATGCGGGCAAAAGTGGTTTCATTGCCGCCGAGCATTTCGCCGAGCGCGGTGGCCGAGTCGTTCGCTGACTTGGTGACGATCGACAGGATCGCGGTCTCGACCGTGACCGAACCGCCCGGCTTCACGCCAAGTTTCGTCGGCGCCTCGGCGGAGGCCTTGGCGGAAAACACCACTGGCGTATTCCTGCTGATCTTGCCCTTCGCCATCGCTTCGAAGGTCAGGTACAGCGTCATCATCTTGGTCAGCGAAGCTGGATAGCGCCTGCCGTTGGCATCTGCGGAGTAAAGCACCTTGCCAGTCTTGGCATCCACGACGATGGCCGCCTGCTTGGCCGCCAGCGACGAGGCAACGTCTCCAAAAACGAATGTCATCGCCAAGGCGATGATCATCATCGTTTTGAGAGGGGAGGTGGATTTGGAAACGATGCCCAACAACGCCTTACGCACTGGTACTTCCCTTGGATTTCTTCGTTGCGTTGGAGGCGGCAAAGGGTCCTGCCTCGCTTCCGGCCAAGCTACCGGCGCAGCGTTACCAATCCGTTTATGGTAACCGCCGCGTTCACCATTTTCTTCGTGCTTGAAGCTCTCTTTATTCGATTTTTAGCCATTGGCTGCGCAGGCGGGTCCGCAAGCCCGCGAAATCTTGACTTTTGTGCGGCGCACAATATATTATCTTGCATTGCACAAGGGCGCCCCGAAGAAGGACGCCTCAACCGTCAAGGGAATCGTGAAATGACCCAGACCTATGAGGACTTCAGCAAATACGGCAAAGAGTTCGCCGACACCGGATTGAAGAGCTTCGCGTCGCTCTCCAAGGGCGCACAGGCGATTGCCACCGAGGCTGGTGAATACACCAAGAAGAGTTTTGAAACCGGCAGCGCCACTGTGGAGAAGCTGTTTTCAGCCAAGTCGCTGGAAAAGGCCATCGAGATCCAGTCGGACTACGCCAAGCAGTCCTATGAGGCGTTCGTCGCCGAGGCTACCAAGATCGGCGATCTCTATGCCGAACTCGCCAAGGAAGCCTACAAGCCATTCGAATCGATCGTTGCCAAGGCAAAGTAATTTCGCCCGGGCGAACTGATTTCGCCTGACGTGACCCAGATTCAGCCTTTTGACCCTGAGAAAAAGCCCGGCCGTGGAAACGTGGCCGGGCTTTTTCGTGTCAATTTCCGTTCCAGAGCCTCGCGCCCCTTCACGATTGCGAAAATCGTCCAAGTTTGGTGACCTAGCCATATTGTCAGCTAACCAGAAGGGCTTAAAATCGTACATCGAACACCTACATGTCGAACTCGCATGGGGAATCGAAAGAGGCAGGAATACGTGACGATCGGTTTGACTGCCACGAGACGCGTGGTGCGAATGCAAGACGGCGACGGTAACGGCAATGGGGCCGGCCGTGGGACGGCCGTCATCACGCGCACCAAAACCAAGACCAAGAAGCCCAGCCTTTATCGGGTCCTCATCCTCAACGACGACTACACTCCGATGGAGTTCGTGGTTCACGTGCTGGAGCGTTTTTTCCAGAAGGATCGCGAAGCCGCCACACGCATCATGCTTCATGTTCACAATCATGGAGTGGGCGAGTGCGGGGTCTATACATTCGAGGTGGCCGAGACCAAAGTGTCCCAGGTCATGGATTTCGCCCGACAGAATCAGCATCCGCTGCAATGCGTGATGGAGAAGAAGTGAGGTAACATGCCGGCTTTCTCCCAAGGCCTGGAAAAGGCGCTTCACCAGGCGCTGACGCTCGCCAATGAGCGGCACCATGAATATGCAACCCTAGAACATCTGCTGCTCGCGCTCATCGACGATACCGAGGCGGCCGCCGTCATGCGCGCCTGCAATGTCGATCTCGATGAGCTCAAGCATACGGTTCTCACCTATATCGACACCGAGCTGGACAACCTCGTCACCGGCTACGACGAGGACTCCAAGCCGACGGCCGGTTTCCAGCGCGTCATCCAGCGCGCGGTGATCCATGTGCAGTCTTCTGGCCGCGAGGAAGTGTCGGGCGCCAACGTGCTCGTCGCTATCTTCGCCGAGCGCGAGAGCCATGCCGCTTATTTCCTGCAGGAACAGCAGATGACCCGCTACGATGCGGTCAACTACATCTCGCACGGCATTGCCAAGCGTCCGGGCGCGTCGGAGACACGCTCGCCGCGCGGCGCCGACGACGAGCAGGGCGGCCAGAACGGCGCCGAGCCGCAAGAGGAAGGCGGCAAGAAGAAGCAGCAGCAGGACGCGCTGACGGCTTATTGCGTCAACCTCAACAACAAGGCCAAGGCCGGCAAGATCGATCCGCTGATCGGCCGCGAGTCCGAGATCAACCGCACCATCCAGGTGCTGTGCCGCCGCTCCAAGAACAACCCGCTCTATGTCGGTGACCCCGGCGTCGGCAAGACGGCGATCGCCGAGGGCCTGGCCAAGCGCATCGTCGAGGGCGACGTTCCCGAAGTGCTGCACAATGCAACCATCTTCGCGCTCGACATGGGCACGCTGCTCGCCGGCACGCGCTATCGCGGTGATTTCGAGGAACGGCTGAAGCAGGTCGTCAAGGAGCTCGAGGATTATCCTGGCGCCGTGCTGTTCATCGACGAGATCCACACGGTGATCGGGGCAGGGGCGACTTCAGGCGGCGCCATGGATGCGTCCAACCTGTTGAAGCCGGCGCTGTCGTCGGGTGCGATCCGCTGCATCGGCTCGACCACCTACAAGGAATTCCGCCAGTTCTTCGAGAAGGACCGTGCCTTGGTGCGGCGCTTCCAGAAGATCGACGTCAACGAGCCGACCATCGAGGACGCGATCGAGATCATGAAGGGCCTCAAGCCCTATTATGAGGAGTTCCACAAGGTGAAGTTCACCAACGAGGCGATCAAAGCCTCGGTGGAACTGTCGGCACGCTACATCAACGACCGCAAGCTGCCGGACAAGGCGATCGACGTGATCGACGAGACCGGCGCCTCGCAGATGCTGGTGCCGGAAGCCAAGCGCAAGAAGACTATCGGCATCAAGGAGATCGAGGCGACGATCGCCACCATGGCCCGCATCCCGCCGAAGACGGTTTCGGCCGACGACGAGAAGGTGCTGCAGGGCCTCGATATCGAGCTGAAGCGAGTCGTCTATGGCCAGGACACTGCGATCACCGCACTGACCTCGGCGATCAAGCTGGCGCGTGCCGGCCTGCGCGAACCGGAGAAGCCGATCGGCTCCTACCTGTTCTCCGGCCCGACCGGCGTCGGCAAGACCGAAGTGGCCAAGCAGTTGGCCGCGTCGCTCGGCGTGGAGCTGATCCGCTTCGACATGTCGGAATATATGGAGCGCCACACCGTGTCGCGGCTGATCGGTGCTCCTCCCGGCTATGTCGGCTTCGACCAGGGCGGTCTTCTGACGGACGGCGTCGACCAGCATCCGCATTGCGTGCTGTTGCTGGACGAGGTCGAGAAGGCGCATCCGGACCTGTTCAACATCCTGTTGCAGGTTATGGATCATGGCAAGCTGACCGACCACAACGGCAAGCAGATCGACTTCCGCAATGTGATCCTGATCATGACCACCAATGCGGGCGCGTCGGATGCGCAGCGTGCGGCGATCGGCTTCGGCTCGACCAAGCGCGAAGGCGACGATGTCGAGGCGATCAACCGGCTGTTCACGCCGGAGTTCCGCAACCGTCTCGATGCGATCATCCCGTTCGGCTCGCTGCCGGTGCCGGTCATCCATCAGGTGGTGCAGAAGTTCGTCATGCAGCTCGAGGCCCAGCTTTCCGAGCGTGGCGTCACCTTCGACCTGTCGGCGGACGCGATCGCCTGGCTCGCCGACAAGGGCTATGATGAGCGCATGGGCGCGCGGCCGCTCGGTCGTGTGATCCAGGAGCACATCAAGAAGCCATTGGCCGACGAGGTGCTGTTCGGCAAGCTCAAGAAGGGCGGCACGGTGCGCGTCACCGTCGAGAAGAAGGAAACCGGCGAGACCGGCCTGAAGCTCGAATCGCTGGCCGACGAGGCGCCGGTGAAGCCGAAGAAGGAAGAGCCGGAAGAAACGCCGAAGTCCAGAAAGGCCGTGGTGAAAAAGCCGGCGGCCAAGAAGCTGGCGGCGCAGAAGCCCGAAGCCAAGGGCAAGGACGGCGGCAAGCGCAGCCTGGTGCCACAACTGCCCCGAAAGAACTGAACCTTACGAAAGTCAAGAAAGCCCCGGCAACGGGGCTTTCAGACTGCTGACAAACCCCGTCGATTTTCGGCGGGGTTTTTTTGTTATGTGATTGAAGTGTCTTGGACTGTTTGTGTC
>NZ_RZQT01000201.1:0-8057 GCF_003998485.1 Mesorhizobium sp. M7A.F.Ca.CA.001.04.2.1 | reverse complement strand
TTCCCGGCAAGGAAAGCACACCTTCAGCGTCGCGGAAGTGATGCTACGCAACTTCGAGTCAATCTGGGAAACCAGGAATGGCGCCGGACGCGCGCGAGAGTTGCAGTAAGCCGTTCGGTTTTCTCGATGACGCATATCAGGAGATCCTAGGGCGAGCGATTTCCGCAACGAGGCGGGAACGCGGACTAGGACGGTTTCAATAACAATCGCCGGAGGCAGCACTCTGGATCGGCAAAATGGATTCTGACGCAATTAGGTTCATGCTGAATTGTACCGCCTCGACAACACCGACCGGGTTGGCCATGCGAAACGTCACAAAAGAAGTGGCCCTGCAGCTAGCATGATTGGACCGAATCTGGCGAAAGAATTTGTCCGTCGCGAGGGGCCGACGCTGTCGGCGCGGTTGTTTTCCGTCCCCAACTGCGGGCGACCGGCGTTCTTAACGAACCAGTCGAACTAGTCATCGCTAGGGTAACCTGCACCCGCGGCCACTATTGGGGCGCGACACCGGCAAGTTCGCCCACTCGGCCCGCCTGAATCCAGCGCCTTATGGACCGCCAAAGGGAGGATTCTTAGAAAGAAATCACCGTCACGCAAAACGGTAAAGCATCACTACGAACTTTAACATGAGGGACCATTGCGCGCCAGCCAGCGGTGCGATCCGGATCCGGTTAGCAGACACATATGCAATTATTCGAGAGCATCGCAAACGAAGGAGCGGCGACAGCAATGAGAATTACACGACTAGTAGTTTGGCAAGTGCCATTGACCAGCTATGTTCCTTATCACATGGCAGATAAAAAAACCTGCGATACTGTCACCTCAATATTGCTCCGCGTAGATACGTCGGAAGGTATCTCTGGCTGGGGTGAGGTTTGTCCGATTCCCCACTATCTACCTGCCTATGCTGAAGGCGTGCGCCCCGCGCTGGAATATCTTGCGCCTGTCATCATCGGAGCTGATCCGATCGGCCCGGAAGCGTTAATGAGCCGGGTTGACAGTTGGCTACAGGGGCATGCCTACGCAAAATCCGCCCTTGACCTGGCTCTTTGGGACATCACAGGCAAAGTCGCGAAGCTACCTCTTTATGCGCTTCTCGGTGGACGCCAGATGGCTCGCATACCGCTCTACCACTCGATCACCTGTATCGCGCCCGATGAAATGGCCGTCATCGCTAGAGAGGCACAGGCAGACGGTATGACGCAGTTTCAGGTCAAGTTAGGTGCCGATATCAACTGGGAAGCCGACGTCGCTCGGCTACGTCTTGTACGAGAGGCTGTTGGCATGGGTCCCCTCGTCTATGGCGACTGGAACTGCGCGGCTTCTCGCTTGGATGCGACACGCGTTGGCAAGGCTGTCGCAGCATACGACATCATGCTGGAGCAACCCTGTGCAACTCTTGAGGAGTGTGCCGCTGTTCGCGCGGCAACCGGGCTGCCGATGAAGATCGATGAAAACGCGCACGATACGGCTTCGCTGCTTCGGGCTTATGATCTTGGCTGTATGGATGCCGTAGCCCTAAAGCTCTCCAAATCGGGAGGGCTTAGTGCCGTTCGGCGACTTCGCGATCTGTGTCTGCACCTCGGCCCCCAGATGTGCATCGAGGACACTTGGGGATCGGATGTTACCACGGGCGCAATCCTCCACTTGGCGGCGTCGACCCCGTCAAGCCGGATCATGAATACGTGCGATCTATCGGGCTACGTTACTCCGCGGCTCGATACACACACCCCAAATCGCAACAGTGGCCATATCGCGCCGCCGGAAGCCCCAGGCATCGGCGTAAATCCAGATGCTGAAAGGCTTGGCCAGCCGGCTGCCATTATAAGTTAGAGCAGCGTTAAAGTTAGAGTAGCGTTTGAAGCGACATGAGGTTGCAGCCGTGCTCGACAAGCTGGAGGACAGGCTCGGTCGCAGGACGCCTTTACCATCTGACGGCAGACCGTTTTCCTGACCCGGGCTCTTGATACCGAGATGAGATTGCAGGCGCTCACCTACGACTGAAGCAAGGACGGCATGATTATAGCCGTGCCGTCCTTTCCGCGTCGAGATGGTTCACATGATGCGCAAACGGCAGGCGAGGTTCGCCTACAATCCACTCGTTGCATTCCAGCTTTTTGTAACAAAAAAGCAAATCGAGTTAACAGAAAATTCGCAGCCGCCAATCCGAACACGAGGTATGTTCCGCCTGGGATCTGATAAGGCATGTTTGAAAAAATTGATGCCAATGCTTGGAGCCCCGCCGGAGCACAGAACGCAGCAGAAATCTTTTCTATAGCGCCTGCCTCAACCGGATTGGAATTGGAAGGAGACTGACCTCTCTAGCTGCAGCCCCACGGCTCCAGCGACAACTCACGGACCGGGGCTATTTCGCATCAGTGACCTCGTGTTCTCCTCCCTGCTCAGCGGCGGCTCGGCGTATTGTCTGACACTGGAACCGACACCCCCGAGCCAGACCGCTACACAAAGTGCCACACTAAAACGGTGCGTACGGAATGACAGCGGATTGGATAGCAGCGTGGCCGAAGACTGCAAAGGTAGTTTCAACGATGAACATCGGTGTTTTGAAGGAAATCAAAGAAGACGAGCGACGTGTCGCACTCCAGCCGATCCAGGCGCAAGCTCTTTCGCGCCTCGGTCACCACATTTATGTTGAAATCGGTGCCGGGGAAGGGGCCGGATTCTCGGACGCGGATTATCAGGTCTGCGGAGGGAAGCTTGCGATGAAAGATGAGGTCCTCGCCCGGGCGCGGCTCCTCCTCAAGGTTAAGGAACCGCTGCGCTCAGAATATTCTGACTATGCTCCGCATCACATCTTATTCACGTATCTGCATTTTGATGAGAACAACGTTGATCCTCGGGACGTCTCTGAACTCATCAGTAGAGGCTTTCTGGGAATCGCTTACGAGTGGGTGGGAAAAGCTAGCCGGTATCCATTGCTTGAGCCGATGAGCCAACTGACTGGCTATCTCTTCGCTCAGCGGGCGTTGGAGTTGTGCTCCAAGGAAAAAGGAGTGTTCTGCCCGCGAAATGAGAGCGGTCTTCCCGGAGGGCGGGCTCTGATCATCGGATGCGGCAATATCGGTCTGTCCGCATTCAAATACTTGTCGGACCTAGGGATTGCCTTGACCGTAGTTGTCACTCGAGGGCGTGAGGATTTCAATTGCAAAGCCAACGCGCGCTTCGAAACCGAAGGCGTCGACTACATCGGCGCAACCGACACCAACCTGATCGTCATGAATAACAAAGATCCTTCACGCACTCAGGACACGATTGCGGCGGCACTGTCGGAGATGGACATCGTCCTCAACTGTGCGGTGCGTCGCTCCGATCTTCCGAAGCGAAAAATGGAGTACCTGATCGACCGCAGCATGGTTGGAGCCATGCAGAGAGGCAGCATACTGTGCGACTGTACAGCCTGTGATCGCGAATTGATCGAAACCTGTACTTCTTCTGCATCGCTCTACCACTCGTATCGCGAAGAAAATGTCGTGCATTACAACTGCGATCACATTCCATCAATGGTGGCCAACACCGCTACGCGGCTGCTCACAGCGCGAACTTTCCCTTACATCCGTTACATCGCCAGTCTCAAATCCGTGCAGACCATTACTGACGATGAAAGCCTGTGTGACGGAGTCTGTTGCTATGGTGGCCACCTGACCCATGCTCTGTCGGCAGAAAAAAAAGGCTTGCCATATCGGCCGCTGAGCGACGTTATTAAAACGATTTCACTTCCCATGTAGGCGCTGAGAATAGTCCAAATTGACGGGGGTAAAGTGCGCAACAGTTTACATGGTTCTGTCGCAAATCGTGCTTTTGGTCACAAGGGGACGCTTTCGCGCCGATGATCATGCTGCAAGGATTTCGAACTGCTCGGCGATTGAGGGGCGTGAATAGGCGAACCGCGCCTGCCGTTTGCGCATCATGTGAACCATCTCGACGCGGAAAGGACGGCATCGGCACCGGCCATCGACTTGAAGCCGAGCATTGACCCAGCGCGGCGCTGATGTGCCGATGGTCTGCTCGGTCTCGATTGTTGAGGTACTTGCTGTTGCGGAGCGGATCGGCTTCAGCGCTCGTCGCTATCGATTTCGCAGACGGTAGTTCGGCGTCGCAGGAAATGATCGCCTCATGATTGGTCGGGCTACCGTCGATGAAGATGCGATCCGGTCTGCCGTGGCGCTCCAGGGCTTTCTGGAAGAAGCGGCACGATAGAGATACATCCGTTGGCCGCGTATCTTGATGCATGTCTCGTCCAAGTGCCACTGAGGGCGCGCTTGCGCCCGATGAAGCGCTCCAGAAGCTGGGGCGAGAAGTGAACGACCAGCGGTGCACGGTCGAATGGTCGACGTTCAGGCCGCGTTCGGCCATCATCTCCTTCAGATCGCGCAGGCTCGGTCGAAATACGGCCTTTGAACATAGCAAGCGAGCTCCCCGAAAAAAGAGAGGCCTTCGTGCCAGATATGGGTTGCCATTCCGTTTTGCGACAGAACCCTCAGCTGTGGTTGCCATCAACAATTGAAGTCTTTGGACGCGACCGCACTCTCAATTTCAGCTTGTTTGTCACATTACTCCAGCAACCGTTACCGAAGTAAACGCTTAGTCGAAGGCAGTCAGACATCATGCAGCGCGAAGATCACCAGCTGCCTATTTCAGCAACGCTCGCTCCATTTCGGAACCCGGTGTTTCGCACGATCTGGACGGCCACACAAATATCCAGCCTGGGTTGGCTCGTGCAAACGGTTGCCGTCAGCTGGCTGATGGCAACTACTTCGGCTTCCGATCTGATGGTTGCGATTGTTCAGGCTGCCTCGACATTGCCGGTGTTCTTCCTCTCGATCCTTGCCGGAGCCATCGCCGACAATTTCAGCCGCCGGTGGGTGATGTTTGCGGGCCACTGCCTCATAGCATCGGCATCGACGACGCTGATGATTTCTGTCGGGCTGGGGTTTGTCAGCCCCTGGTTCATACTCGGACTGAGTTTCCTGGCCGGCTGCGGCTTTGCGCTAACCGATCCGGCTTGGCATGCTTCCGTCGGCGATATCCTCGATAAGCGCGACATTCCCGCCGCGGTGACGCTTGTGTCGGTCGGGTACAACATCGTGCGCAGCATCGCACCGGCTTTGGGCGGCGTGATCATGGCCTTCTTCGGACCTCTGGCCGCTTTCGCCTTGGCTGCGCTCAGTGATCTAATCCCTCTAAGCGCAATATGGCGCACCAAATGGCAAGTCCGCTCCTCTCCTCTCCCTCGCGAGATGATGACGACGGCAATTCATGACGGCGTGCGCTTCACGGCGATGTCCTTGGAGATCAGGGCGGCGATCGCCCGAGCAGCTCTTTTCGGGGTGACCAGTATAGCGATCTTTGCGCTGCTCCCTCTCGTCGTCCGGGATCAGTTGAAGTGCGGCCCAATCGCCTATGGCGTCCTACTAGCCAGTTTCGGCATGGGTGCTTTCATCGCTGGCATGAGCAACAGCTACCTAAGGCGTATCACGTCTCAAAACAGGCTGGTGGCGTTCGCGTCCGTCGCTTGTGCAGCATGTTGCCTTTGCCTTGCAGTTACTTCTTCGATTGCCGCGGCGGCCATTTCGTTAGCGCTCGGTGGGGCGGGTTGGCTAGTCACTTGGACGGGCATTGACTTGTCGGTGCAGCTGGCAAGCCCTAGGTGGGTTGTTGGCCGCACGCTCTCGATCTACCACGCCTTGAGCGCCGGCGGTATGGCAGCCGGCAGCTGGATCTGGGGTTCTGTCACGCAGAATTACTCGTTGACATGGGCTTTGGAGGGCGCCGCACTAGCCCTGTTGCTGGTGGCAGTTGCGGGAATAGTGTTGCCGGTGGGACCCCGGGAAGAAACGGATCAAGAGAGTTCCGGCTTCCATCCGCCGGAACTGGCACTCGATCTGAAACCGAGAAGTGGCCCTATCGTTGCCAAAACCGAGTATTCCATACCTGAGGAGAACATCGACGCCTTTCTGGGCTACATGCGGACCCGGCGTCATGTTCAGAGCCGTGCCGGTGCTCGAAACTGGACGCTTCAGCGAAACCTTCAAACGCCCTCGCTTTGGACGGAGACATTCCGCACGCCGACATGGATGGATTTTCTCCGCCTAAATCATCGGCTCACGTCGGCGGACAAGGAAGTCGGCGATCATCTTCTGGCCCTGCATGATGGAGATGTGCCTCCGCAGACAGTTCTTTCCATTCAGCGAACGACAGACGCAACGTACGCATCCGCTGAAGACCGCAGACGTGCGTATCCGGCGGCCATGAGGACCTGAGCACCGGAGTGCTGGGGTCAAGCTTTCGATGGGGAGACGCGATGATATTCTTCGAGGAGGAGTTTGAGCTCCTCGATGCCTTCATCGGTGAAGGCCAAGATCCCGTTGTCATCATTGGCGCCGTACACCCAGATGACGCCGTCCTCGGGCTCGGCAGCGAGGGGCAGTTCGTGGATGAGCGCTTCGCTGACGCCGAGTTCCCAGGCGATACGTTCGACGGTGTAGACGTGATGCACGTTATTGCGCTGCATGATCAGGCCGCAGCTGGTTGGGTCGCAGTTTTGCGGATCTCCAATTCCACGGCAACAAATCATCGATCCGATGTGCCGGATAGGCGGGCAGTCGGGCGAGGACGTCGGCGAGCCAGGCCTGCGGGGATATCGTTCATCTTGGCGCTGACGATCAGGCTGTAGAGAACGGCAGCGCGCTGTCCGCCGCGATCGGAACCGCAGAACAGCCAGGACTTTCTTCCGAGATTCTTCAAATGGCGGAAAACAGCGATTCCTGGTTGTCGTAGTCGATGCGACGCGGAGTATTGCGCGCCAAATCGGCCTTGATCCGTTCGTCTTCGAGGTCGCTGGCGCGGATCTGGTAGGGCGCGCCGCGCATGACCTGCTCGGCCGGCAAGAGGCCATCCCTGATGAACGGCGGATTTTCACGTGCGACACGCCGAGCTTCCCGGCCGCATCCGACATGGTGGGCCATTCGCTATTTTGTCGGAGGATCGGTAGCCGCTGATCTTGTGCACCGTGCGCAAGCGACCGGACGCGGCCGGCGGTCCAGGTCTTTCCCTGGCCCGTCTGCATGCCCATGCGGTTGAGGGTGCGGCAATATCGGCGTCGGACCATCGCGTTGCCATGGTTCGCATGATCGCCAGGGCTTCTTCGGGCGTATGCTGCCCATGCTCGCCGGATTTGGGCTTGCGCACACGCACCTGCGAGTGCTGGGCTCCATGCCAGTAGATGGTCAGGATCACATCGCGGGCTTCGTCATCGACGTCCGCCACGACGTCCTTGATGAGCGCGCGCAGGAGTTGCCGACGGCATCGCGAGGCATGTCGATGTCGATCAATCGCGCCGCGCCGCCTTTGTCCTTGGGCAGGATCAGCGCCCGGTCGACTAGATAGATCGCTTCTTCCAGGTCATGGGTGACCATCACCATGGTGACGTTCTCCTCTCTCCAGATGCGCGCCAGTTCCTCCTGCATGCGATCTTGGTCATGGCGTCCAGCGCCCCCCCAGCGGCTCGTCGAGCACAAGGATTTCGGGCTGGACGGTGAGTGCCCGGGCAATGCCGACGCGATGCGCTATGCCGCCGGAAAGCTGCCTCGGAAAAGCATCGGCGAATTCGGCAAGGCTGGATTCGGGCAATCGGCGACGGGGCGTTCTACACCTGGCGATCGCTCACGTCGATCCGTGCGAAGATCGCCATCGCCCGATCGGCATCAAGCTCGCCGCCGGCCATCTGCTTGCGCCATGCATAGAGCTGTGACGGAGCTACGCCGAATGCTTCCGCGACCTCGGTCACCGATGACCCCGCCGCATCCGCCATGTCGACCAACGAGCGCTTCTCGGTGCAACTCCACAGCCTTCGTTGCCGCGCGCGCCCGGGCACCGCTGCAAGATCTTCGGCCGCCGCGGCGCCGCTTAACTCGGCGACGATATCGCCCCTTGCCTGCCGTTTGCGCATCATGTGAACCATCTCGAGACGCGGAAAGGACGGCATAGGCACCGGCCATCGACTTGAAGCCGAGCGTTGACCCAGCGCGGCGCTGATG
>NZ_RZQT01000200.1:0-8093 GCF_003998485.1 Mesorhizobium sp. M7A.F.Ca.CA.001.04.2.1 | reverse complement strand
GCAACAATCGTCAGAGCCTCATCGAATTGGAGATCATGCTTGACCAGCAAATGCGCGGCCAATGCTTCGATGGCTGACCAGTGATCGAGTACTAGCCGGGCCGTGCGATCTTCGATCCGCCTCCAACGGGGGCGGCGCGGCATCAGGAACCGCAACTCACCATAGATTCGCTTGGCATCCGCGTAGTCGCTGCTCCCCTCATTCCCATCGGACGCATTCATCGCCATATCGCGCGGGTCCAGATAGCCTTCGAATGCGGATTCTGCAAAAGGACCTGCCAGATACGCAACTATCTCTTGGATCGCTTCATCGCGTTGGAAATGTCGATCCATATCGTCCTCGAAAATCGGCTTTCGCTTCGAGGTGAATCCTTGCGCTGAATAAAAACCCGCGCCTTCGACAACACCACCGCACTCTCCGTCACCGGCGTCGGGGTAAATACTAACACTTGAGAAAGCAGGGAGTTCACGGTCGTCGTCGAACACCTGACGGTGCAAAACGATGGCGGCCACCGCGTGCCCGGCTTCGTGATGCGCCACAAGCGGCAGATATTGGGTGGCTACCATGCGGTGCGGCTCTCAGATCTAGTTTCCATCCAAGCCCTGATATCGGATTCAAGCCATGCGACTCGGCCGGGGGAGATGCGACGCCGCTTAGGGAACAGGCCTGCCTTCAGAGTCGCGCGGTCGCGCTCGAACTGCGTTCCACTGAAGTGCTTCAGGGTCTTTGCCGACTGGCCGGCGGCCCAGGCAAGTGCCCGCTCGCCTTCCACATCTTCAAGCCAAAGATAGAGATCGTCGTCGGGAGCATCCAGCGTTGGACGGACATCAAATGCGTTCATGTCCGGACAGCCTTCAGAAAGAAGGGATAGAGGCTTCCGTTTGATCGGGAACGCTTAGTGTTGGTAGCGGCGCCCACATGTTCGAAAAGCGTGATCATTGATGAGTTCTTCCAGTCGGTGCGGCATCGCAGTGCTTTTGCGCATAGGACCGCAATTGTCGTGCCAACTGGGAAAATCGTTTCGGAACAATGCGATCGCTCTGGCAGCGTTGTGTCAGATGTCCGACATCGTCGAGAATCCGACAACGAGTGCTCCTCCTAATCACCGGATCAACCTCCGGCGCCAGTCGGTGACACCGCATTCCTCTGTCTTTCCAGGAGACGGCGTGGACATCAATGCCGTTCCTCACCGAACCCGCCTCCTAGCCCTTCGCCCATACGTCACGGCCGCCCCCCGGTTTGGCTCCAACCTGAAGGATTACGGCGTCCTCTTCGAAGAGAAGATCGGGTTGTTCGTGGCGCGCGCAGCGGAGCCCAAGGAGCTTTTCTGGGTTGCGGATACTGGCATGTCGATATTACGACCGTGTGTCCTTCGACAAGCTTGGTGGCTTCTTCAACCAGAATCTCGCCGTGGAGATCGAATCGTTATCTGCGCCGCAAAGTGCGGCCGGTGAGCGGCGTGGCCCTGCGTTCCAGTTGGCCACGGTCCTCGCTGGGACGAGCAAGTAAATGGCTTGCGCAGCAACGGTGCGATCACACCTGGGGCACGGCGTCATCAGGAAAGCGCCATCCTTGTGCGCCCACGACACCCTGGTCGCCATCGGCCGCATCGCGGGGGGGCACTGTGGGCGATAACCATTCATTGATCTGGGCGATTGAGGGTTCTGCCGGGGCGCTATTGCTGCTCGGTAGGGCTGCGGGCTGGCGAGTCTACCAAGGCGAGCAACGACAGGCGAGACGGCAGACATTACGTGACGGAACTTGATATTGCAGTGCAGCAAGCGTAGAGCACCGCGCGCTTATCGGAGTGTCGTCCATGGCCCTTACCAATGCTGGTAACGAGGCAGAACCTGTCGAACAATCGAGCCATTCTGAGGTCGAGCAGCACAGCACCAAGGCGCTGATGTTGGGCGCACTAGGTGTCGTTTATGGCGATATAGGCACCAGCCCGATCTATGCATTTCGCGAGGCGTTGCACGCATCGGCCGGTGGCAACGTCGCCAACCGTGGCGACATCCTCGGCGTACTCTCGCTGATCATCTGGTCGCTGACGATCACCGTCACCATCAAATACATCATGTTCGTGCTCCGTGCCGACAATCGCGGCGAGGGCGGGGTGCTGTCGCTGATGGCGTTGGCGCGCAACAGTTTCCCGACCCGCTCGGCGGTGATCCTCGGCATCGGCATCGTCGGCGCGGCGCTTTTTTTTGGCGACGCCGTCATTACGCCGGCAATCTCGGTACTGTCGGCGGTCGAAGGTATGAATGTCGTCACGCCGACGTTCCAGCCCTATGTGGTGCCGCTGACACTGGCCATCCTGGCGATCGTGTTTGCGGTACAGCGGTTTGGCACCGGCGGCGTAGGATTGGTGTTCGGACCCGTTACCGCGCTGTGGTTCCTGGCCATCGGCCTTTTCGGGCTCAACCACATCATGGACGATCCGGAAATCCTGCTGGCAATCAGCCCGCATTACATCGTGTCGTTCCTGGTCAACTCGCCTGACGTCGCCTTCGTTACGGTTGGTGCAGTCTTCCTCGCCGTCACCGGAGCCGAGGCGCTCTACGCCGACCTCGGCCATTTCGGCCGCAAGCCGATCGTGCTCGCCTGGCTGGCGATCGTGTTCCCTTGTCTGTTGCTCAATTATGTCGGGCAAGGCGCCTTCGTGCTGGGCAAATGGCGGCGTTGTCGGTCATCCGTTCTTCGAGATGAACCAGGGCTGGACGCTTATTCCGATGGTCGTGCTTGCCACGGCGGCGACCGTGATCGCCTGCCAGGCGGTGATCTCCGGCGCCTTTTCGCTGACCAGGCAAGCGGTACAGCTCAACATGCTGCCGCGTTTCGTCATCCAGCACACGTCGGAAAAACAGTCGGGCCAGATCTATCTGCCGCGCATCAACCTGATGCTGGCGCTGGTGGTGATGCTGCTGGTGGTCGGCTTCGGCGAATCCAGCCGGCTGGCCTCGGCCTACGGTATTTCGGTGACCGGCAATATGCTGGTGACGAACATACTGCTTTTTGTTGTGATGACGCGCATCTGGAAATGGCCGCTCGGCGTCGCGATAGCCTTAATGGCGGTGTTCGTCTTGATCGATACCGGCTTCTTTGCAGCTAATATCGTCAAGGTATTCGAAGGCGGCTGGGCCTCGCTTGCCATTGCCGCAGTGATCGTGATGACCATGTGGACTTGGATAAGAGGCAGCAGGTATCTATTCGACAAGGCGCGCAGGAACGAGATTCCGCTCGATTTCCTTGCGGGCAATCTGTTGAAGAAGAAACCGCAGCTGGTGTCCGGTACGGCCGTGTTCCTGACCAGTGATCCCGCCAGTGCGCCAACCGCACTGATGCACAGCCTGAAGCACTACAAGGCGCTGCACGAACAGAACGTCATCCTCTCTGTGGTGACGGCGCAGCAGCCCGTGGTGCCCGACAGCGACCGGATCAAGATGGAAACGATCAATGAGCTATTCATGCGCGTGACACTGACCTTCGGCTACATGGAACAGCCTAACATCCCGCGTGCGCTGGCGATCTGCCGCAAGCAGGGTTGGAAGTTCGACATCATGACGACGTCCTTCTTCCTGTCGCGTCGCTCGCTCAAGGCGTCACCCAACTCCGGCATGCCGGTGTGGCAGGACAAGCTGTTCATCGGCTTGGCGCGCACGGCCGCCGACGCGACCGAGTATTTCCAGATCCCGACCGGACGTGTGGTCGAGATCGGAACGCAAGTGGCCGTTTAGGCATGCCCGGTTAAGCAGAATCAATTGGCATTTCGGGAGCCGGTGAATGCCTGACCGGGCGGAGGCCACGATGCTTGCGCCAAACTGGGGTCCGGTTCCAGGCCCGAAGCTTCCGGCCCCGAAAGCCGTCCTTTACGCCTGCGATAATTTCCGTTCCGCATTGTCTTGCCGACCCATCAGTCGAGATGCGCTGAAACGACCTCGCCGGGCAGCACTTATCATTTGAACGTAATCGATGTGCCGCAAGTCCGACCTTCATTCTCCAGTTCACAGGCTAGCGTTGCCAAAATCGGCGTGCCGCCTAACCGGCGCCGCACCGTGACCTGTCAGGATGCTATGCAGGCGCGAGGCAGAAGCTGGCTCGAGGCCGCCGGCCTGGTGCTGGTCCGGCAGCGGCCGGGCTCGGCCAAAGGCTTCATGTTCCTCTGGAGGATGAGACGGGTGCGGCAAACGTCGTCGTCTGGGCCAAGATCTCTCGAGAAATTCCGGCGCGTGCTTCTTGCTTCGGCCATGCTCGGCGTCCGTGGACGCATCCGACGGAAGAGGAGGTGGTGCACCTCGTCGCCCACGAGCTGACCGATCTGTCGGCTGGGCTGGCCAGCGTGGGAAACCGCAAGACGCCTTTTCCGTTGCCGCACAGCCGAGGGACGAGGCTCATCACGGCGGATCGGGCATTGATCCGCGCGGCATGCCGAAGGGGCGCGACATCGTCGATGCAGTATGACCATATCGACCATATCAAGGTCAAGACGCGTAACTTCCGGCAGCGCCTCCGGAGGCCACTTCAGCAGCATGTTGTGCACACTTTTGTCGGACCCTGTTAACTGCCGATTGGCAGCAGGTCACCCCGTGCCGGATCCCAAATGTCGTCGCTCTCAAGCGCAACGACTGCCCGCACCTTTTTAACTCATCGAGCACCTCCACCGCTGGACGCCGCCCCGTTTCCTGAGCCGGGGCGTAACCGGTGTATTTGTGACTGTCCAGCTCAAACCACTTCAACGATTCCAACGTAGCCATGGCGTCGCCCTTGCGGCCGCGCGTGATGCGAATGATCGTGATCCCATCCTCCCCGCTCGCGTCGATGGAGACACGCTGCCAACGCTTCATCTGCTCTACCCCATCTTGTTCCAAGGCGGTCGTATCATCTCGATGAGCCCTGCCTCGGGGCCGGCGGCCGTTGGCCGGGAGGCCGTTCCACCCGAGCGTCGACGGAACGGCGATGTAACATCGAAGTGGTCCCGGCGCCCACCTGCTCGGCGGTGATCTCGTTCAGCCAGCCTACCACGCATAACACACTAAGGCTCGCAAGGGGTTGTGAACACTCTCGAACCACTTGCTCACCTCCAAGCGGTGTCTATCAACTCACAACCAATGACCGCAGCCTGACGATGTTCTGAGACACAATCGAAGCAGCTCACTGACTGGCGTATTCTGGGTGTGCAGGTCCAGACAGATGTGAGACGGATGGCTTGAGAAAAGTTCGGGGGTCTCCGAAGCTGAAGTTGCGAAGATCAAACTTCAGGAGAACCCCCGATGCAGGTTTTTGGCCTGCCGCGTCATGTTATCAGAGCCGGTGCTCTGGCGTCACGGATCGCGGCGAAATCCCTATCGAATGAAGCCGCGATCCGTATGGACGCCGTCAGGCGCTGCCAAAGCGCACGCGCCGCCGGCCTGTCGGCCGGTGACGCGGCCAAAGCCGTTGGTGCCTCGCGCGCCTCCCTCTACCGCTGGGCCAAACAGCCCGAACCCAGATCGCCGCCGCGCCGGGTTCGCCGGCCGCAATGGAGCCCGGCGCTGGTGCAAGCCGTCGAGGAGTTGCGCGGCGACAAACCGATGTGGGGCAAGCGAAAGCTGGCCTGGCTGATCCGCCGCGGAGGCCGTTGCGGTCTCAATCTCCACCATCGGCCGCATCTTCACCAGCCTGATGCGGCGCGGTCTAGTCATGCCGGTCCCGACCTTGCGCCGCAAGCCCGGTGGCCGACGCTTCCGCCTTGTCGGCAAGCGCTACGCCAGACGCCTGCCCAAGGGCCTCAAGTCGAAATGGCCCGGCCAGATCGTCCGATCGACACCGTCTTCGTCAATCTCGCCCCGGCAAGGCCGTCAAGCACTTCACCGCCTACGATCCGGTCGCCAAATGGACCGTCGCCGGCATCGCCGGCCGGGCTCAAGGCGTCCCTGCCGGCTTCGTTCGCCATGCTGACTGACCCGGGGGTTCGCCACGCCTACAATGAAGCGTTCGTTGCCGCGGAGGTGCGCAAATTCCAGCCATTTTTCGACTCCTTTTTCGATCAGCAACGCGATGCATGTATCCGCCTGGAGGACAACAATCTGCTCGTCGCCTCGGCCGGGTCGGGCAAATCCGCGACCAGGGTCTGCAAGGTGGCCAATGTCCTGGAGAGGCAGCTCTACCGGCCCGATGAGATCCTGCTTCTGGCCTTCAATAAGAGCGCAGCAGATGAACTCAAGACCGGGATCGCAGGACAGCTACATCGAGGAAAGCGCGCTGGAGTCCCGCGTCACGACGTTTCACCGCTTGGACGGGGCATCATTAAGGAGGTTGAAGGACGCCCGCCCCAGCTTGCAGAAGTTCCACACATTTGAGAAGCGGCGATGTACCCAGCGCTGTCGAACCACATCGGGGCGCCGACTCAGCGTGAATTTCATCACGCTCGGCGACCTTTAAGGGCCAAACCGGCGCTTGGACGCCCACCAGACTCACGTCATGGCTCGGTGCGCAAGATGCGAGCGATCCGTTGCCCTACCCGCACTCTTATACGATTGCCAATTGCGAACTTGCCGCCAACAAAGTGAAGTAAGGTTGAAATAAAAATGTAAACAGTTTTCACATATATTCCCCTTGCTTCTACCGTAAGCCCGGTGTTTTATTGCCTTGATAAGGTCCTCTTTTGGCGCGCAAACCAATAAAATAGCGCGACTGTACTTATGAAAGGAACCCAAGTGTGTGCCGCAGAGGCTGTAAGCGCCGCTCATTTCCGCAACGTTGAACGCGTAGGATTCATTGGTACGGGCAGCATGGGGCGACCAATGATCGCAAAGCTCCTGCATGCGGGCTATCAGGTGGACGTCTACGACATCGATCCCGCGGCTGCGAAAGACGTGGTCGAAAAGGGAGCACGGTGGCATGACGCACCACGCGACGCGGCGCGCGATTGCGAGATCGTCATTACCTGCCTGCCGCTGCCACACGACGTCTTTGACAACATGACTGGCGAGCAAGGCGCTTTGGCCGGAATGGCACCGGGGAGCGTATGGATCGATACGTCCACTACCGACTACCACAATACGATCGAGATCGCCCGCCGGGCGGCAGCAATTAGCGTGCATTCGCTGGAAGCGCCCGTGAGCAACCTGTCCCACATGGGAGTCGATTTCGCCAATGTCAGCTTCTTCGTCGGCGGGCCACCGGAGGCCTATGAGCGTTGCGGGAAGGTGTTGCAAATCATGGGATCCATCTCCTTCCATGTCGGAGACATCGGTCAGGGCCAATCAGTCAAATTACTGACGAATCTACTCTTTTACGCTGCGGCTGTTGCAAGCGGCCATGCGCTCTGCCGAAGTGTGCGCGAGGGCGTTCCAGCGCAGCAGGCGTGGCGTAAGTTTGTCGCGTCGCCCGCAAACTCCGTTGCAGTCGAGCAGTTCGTCCCATTTCTCCTGGATGGCAGCTACGATCGCTCTTGCACTTTGGAGATCACGGTGAAGGACATGGGCTTGACCGTTCAGCTGGCGGACGAACTCGGCGTGGGATTGCCGATCGGGCGCGCGGTCGAAAGGCGCTATTGCGAGGCGGGACGGAAGTTCGACCGATACGACAGCCATCTGCGTGTCGTCGAACTGGCGGAGGTGGTCTTCGGCGTTCGACTAAAAGTGCCGGGCTACCGCGCGCCATCCAAATACGGTGCCGACTCCGCGCATCCGCCGGACCAGGAATTCCTTACCGATCCCGTCGGACGGATCAAACCGAAGCGTGAGCACGTGTTTCCGCTCGGCGACGTCTCACTCAGTGACATCCAGATTCGTTTGCTCAGGTCGCTGGTCGGCGAACTCACCCACGTCAATCGCCTGATCCTTGACGAGGCGTTTGATCTTGGGCGCGGCATGGGCCTGAGCGATGCTCTGATCTGCGACGTTATTACCTGGAGCGTAGGCGCCTCCGCATGGTCGGATACCCATGCTCAGCAATACAGCAACGAACCGCTTATAAAACCAGCCGCGGCAATTGCGCCGCCGATGAGAACTGTACCGCACCTAATTTGCCCCTATACGGAGGAATTGACATGAATACCCTCGATCAGCGGACCGCACTGGAGCAAGCCGCACGCAAACGCATCAAGGATT